>JAFGRR010000449.1 GCA_016935035.1 Phycisphaerae bacterium
GATTCCGCTGCAGTTGCGTGGCGATGACTGGCCGGCGACGGTTGAGGTGCGCGGCGAAGTGTATTGGCCGCGGCCGGATTTCGAAGCGATGAATCAGCGGCTGGAAGGGGCCGGCGAGCAGCGGTTTGCCAACCCGCGCAATGCCACCGCCGGTACTTTGAAGCAGCTTGACTCGCGCAAGGTTGCGCAGCGCGGCCTCGCGTTTGTGTGTCACGGCTACGGCGTGATTGAACCGTTTCCGAATGGGGCCGCGCTACAGACCGAGCTGTTCGAGCATCTGCGCGAGTGGGGGTTGCCGACCAGCCCGCTGATGCGGCGTTACGTTGACATCGATGGATTGATTGCAGAGCTGGAAAACTGGAACGAGCAGCGTTTCACGCTTGATTACGACATCGATGGGTTGGTGGTGAAGGTCAATCAGCTCGCATTGCGCGACGAGTTGAGATCAACGAGCCGTGCACCGCGCTGGTGCATCGCGTACAAGTTCGCCGCCGAGCAGGCACAGACCGTCGTCGAAGCCGTGACATTCCAGGTCGGCAAGCTCGGGACGATTACGCCGGTGGCGAACCTGCGGCCCGTGCAACTGGCGGGCACGACGGTGAGGCGCGCGAGCCTGCACAATTTCGACCACGTTGAGCGGCTCGGCCTGCACGAGGGTGACACGGTCACGATCGAGAAGGCGGGCGAGATCATCCCGCAGGTTGTCGATGTTGACGCGAGCGTTCGAGGCGCCAAGGCAAAGGCGGTCAAGCCGCCGACCGCCTGCCCGGAGTGTGGCGGCGATGTCGCCCAGGACGAGGGCGGCGTGTATCTGCGCTGCATCAACCCAGCGTGTCCGGCCCAGTTGGTCGAGCGGCTGCGTTTCTTCTGTGGCCGCAACCAGATGGACATCGAAGGCGCCGGGGCGGTGCTGGTCGAAATGCTCGTCAAGAACGGCCTGGTGCACAATTACGGCGATCTGTACCGGCTCGCCGACAAACGCGACGACCTCGTGCAACTCGAACGCATGGGCGAAAAAAGCGCCGACAACCTGCTAGCCGGCATCGAGGCCAGCAAGAAACAGCCGCTCGCACGCCTGCTGGCGGCGTTGAATATCCGCCACATCGGCAGCAACACCGCCGAGTTGTTGGCCAACGCGTTTGGCGACATGGATGCGATCATGGTGGCCAGCGACGAGGCATTTCAGGAAGTTGAGGGCGTCGGCCCCGAGGTGGCGCGGTCGCTGCGGACGTGGCTCGATAGCGAAGCGGGCAAGGCGGCTGTCGCCAATCTGAAATCGCTGGGCCTCAACATGGAGCAGCCGCGCGACGAACTGCCCGCCGGCGCCGCCGTCCTGACCGGCAAGACGCTGGTCATCACCGGCACGTTGGAACACTATTCGCGCAAAGAAGCCGAAGACCTGATCAAACACCTGGGCGGCAAAGCCAGCAGCAGCGTCAGCAAGAAGACCGATTACTTGGTTGCCGGCCGCGAGGCGGGCAGCAAACTCGAAAAAGCCCAGAAA
Organism: Phycisphaerae bacterium; assembly: GCA_016935035.1. Lineage (GTDB taxonomy): Bacteria > Planctomycetota > Phycisphaerae > UBA1845 > Fen-1342 > JAFGRR01. The sequence goes on from JAFGRR010000449.1 coordinate 1,505, forward strand.
CTCGGGGTGACGGTCCTCGACGAGGCGGCATTTCGAAAGATGGTTGGCGAGTAGGACGTGAGATCGCAAATATAGCGGCCGACGTCTCGTTGGCCGTCTTGATAGTCATGTGGCGTCAGGCACGGAGGCCTGGCGCTACACAACTGCGAAGAAACAAAGACGGCCGACGAGACGTCGGCCGCTACAGGGGGGGCCGGCAACTACAGGCGGCCGTCGAATTGCATGACGGTTTCGATCATGCTGAGGTAGTTGGCGACGGGGATGTAGTTGGGGATGCTGTTGCCGCTGCCGGCGGCGTAGCCTCCGGCGGGGGCGACGTGTCCGAGGATCTCGCGCACGCGCCGGCGAATCGCGGCATCCTCGCCGACCGACAGCAGATGCACGTCAACGCCGCCGAGCACCGCGATCTTGTCGTGCCACTGGTCGTAGAACTGCTCCACCGGCTGAATGCCGTCCTCGAAACTGTGCTTGGCGTCGATGCCAACTTCATCGACGAGAGTCGGCATGATGTCGGCGGTGTTGCCGCACGAGTGCAGGATGAAGGGCTTGCCGTGCTTGTGGGCTAGCTCGGCGAAGCGCTTGTACCACGGAAAAACGTGCTTCGTCAGCACTTTGGGCGAGATCAGCAGCCCGTGCTTGTGGCCGAGGTCGTCACCGAGCCAGAGGGCGCAGATCGAGTCGTGTTGGCAGTACGTCTCGAACACGCTGTGGATCGTCTGGCCGACGCGGTCGATGACGGCGGCGACGAGTTCCGGATCGCGCCGCGTCATGAGCATCAGCCGCTGCATGCCGAGCAGGTCCATGGCGAATTCGAGCACGCCGCCTGAGAAGCCGATGAGTTTCATCCCGTCCGGCAGGGCCGCGGTCGCCGCTTCGACCGGTCCGAAGTCGATGTCGCTCGGCTTGGGCCAATTGAACTGTTCGAAGTCGGCGAGTGAGCCGATCGGACCGTTGTGTTCGTCGGTCCATTGGCGCTGGCCGTCGCTGAGATCTGAAGGATCCTGTCCGATGACGCGCTGCACGTCCCAGGGGATCGGGGCCGAGACTTTTGCGATGTCGTAGCCGAGGCGATGGTGTACGCGGATGGCGCGTTCGACGGCGCTGCGCAGGTCCGCGCGCGGGTCGGAGAATGCCGGCGCGGGCTCGTCCAGCAACGCGGCTACCGCTTCGGAGGCAACCGCGAGTTCGATCAGCGGCACACGGTCGGCGGACTCACGCCGCAGAATTCGGAGAAAGCGGCGATAGTCGGGTTTGGGTTTCGGCAGTTTCTCGACGCGTGGGTGCATGCTGTCTCACCGCGTGCGGCATTTGGGTTCGCCTGGGACCGTCACGTTAGTATAGCAGTTCGGGCTTCGAACGATGTAGCGGGCGGCGTTACCAAATGTACGCAGGCTTGCTATCATACTCTGATGCGCCAACTTCTTTCAGGAGCGACTCACCATGGCCCATGACTTCCTCATTCCGATGACTGGTTCGCAGTCCTGCACTCGGCGGCACGCGATCAAGGTTCTTGCGGCGGGTGTGGGCGGCATATTGCTGGGGGCGAAGCTGCCGCGCGCGATGGCGGATTTGCCGTGGGCCGAGATTCCGCCGGCGACGCCGCTGGGCCCGGATGATCTGCCGCTGACGATCTGTGACGGCCAGTCGTATGGCAACGCCGGCCGCCAAGCCGCTCCGACACTTGCGCTGGGGCCAGACGGCAAGACACTATGGACGAGTTGGGCCGAATTGAACCGTGAGCGTGAGACCATTTGCCTGCGCTCACTGTCCATGACGGACGGCAAGTGGAGCGACGCACTGTTGGTATCAGAAGCCGGTCAGAACGCGGCCACGTACGAATCAGAAACGGTCGTCGTCGGCCAGAGACTTGTCGTTGTTTGGTCGCAATGGGAGGGAGATGGCTGGTCGCTGTACGCGCGCGGCTTTGATCCGGCGAGCGGCATGCTCGGCACGCCGCAACTCCTCGCCGGCGGCGCCGGTAAGCACGAGATACACATCCACCCAGCCATCGCCGCGACAGATAAGCGAGCACTCGTTGTCTGGCAGACAAAACCCGCAGGGGTTGGGCAGAGCTTTACGTATGGGCAATTACTCGACTCAGGCGGTACGCCGATCGGCGATCATCTGAGCATTGGGGTCTACGAGGGACGCGACTGCTGCCGCCCGGCAGTAGCCGCCGCCCCCGACGGCACTCGATTCGCCGTCGCGTTCGAACGCCAGGACTCCCCCGGCACCCAGAACATCTATGTCACAGAAGTCAGCGCGAATGACGGGGACGTCGCCGGACTACAGCAAGTGACCCGGCATCCCGCGAGTGATCTCGCGCCGGCAGTTGCCTATTCGCCCGATGGCGGGTGGCTGTGGGTCGCGTGGCAGTCGAATCGGCGTGGCGATGACGGTTGGGACATCACGCCATGGTATCGGCTGGCTGGTTTGCGTATCAGCGACAACACGTGGCACGCGCCGGAGTTGACGGTGGCGCCGCGCGATACGAACGATCATGGCACGGTGCAGGGCTTCGAGCTGGTGCGATTGGCGATCTCGCCGACCGGCGTGGTGTGCGTGCTGGGCCGCGCGTCGCACAACTTCTACGTGCAGTATCACACTTCCGAGGGATGTTCCGAGCTGTACCGGCTGCCGAAGGACGGTTGGGGCGGACGTGGCCGGTTGATGTATGGCGTGTTCGACGCGGACAGTCACCTGTGGGTCGCGCGACGTGATCTGAGCACGAATATGCTGCATCGCGTCAGCGGATTCGAAGGGCTCTCCGGTCCACCGGACGTGCAGCCGTACGCCGAGGCCACCACAACGACGGCCCCCGCGATTCTCAGTGGCAAGTCGCCGCGTCATGAGTGGCCGGAACCAACCGGCCCAACCAACGGATTCAAGCCGTACTTCGGCGACATTCACGGGCACTCTTGGCAGAGCGACGGCATGGGCGATCCGGAGCGGTCGTACATGCGGGCACGCGACATCTTCCGCGATAACTTCCACGTGTTGACCGATCATGACTTCTTCGTCGGCAAACGCCTCAACGACGCCCAGTGGCAGGAACAGAAGGACGTGGTGGAGCATTATCACGCACCGGGCGAGTTTGTGACGCTGTTTGGGCAGGAATGGACGACGCCGCGCACCAATCTCAAGCACGGTTGGGGCCACTTCAACATATACACAGCTGATCCGACGATCCCGATGTTCGACCACAAGGACGAGCGCTGGCGCGATCTGCCCGATCTCTACAACGCCATCCGCAAGTACAACGCAATCGCGATCCCGCACCATATCGGCTGGACCGGTGCCCCGTGGGATCAGATTGATCTGCAACTCACGCCCGTGACCGAGATCTGCTCGGTGCACGGGGCGTTTGAGTACGAAGGCAACACGCCGATCCGTCATCGCGGCGGCATGAGCGGCTGCTTCTACCGCGACGGGCTGGCCAAAGGGCTGCGCATTGGCGTCGCCGGCGGCACCGATCAGCACGGGCTCACCTGGCACCACGGGGTGTGTTGGAAGCGCAACGCGTTTCGCGCTGGGCTGACCGGCATCTGGGCGCCGGAACTCTCGCGAGAGGCCGTGCTTAACGCTTTTCGCGCCCGGCGCACGTTCGCGACCACCGGCGTGAAGATGCAGCTTTACGTCACCGTCAATAACGAGTTGATGGGCGGCGTGGCGAAACTTGATGGCCCGCCGAAGATCAATGTCGATGTTGCCGTCGCGCCCGACAAGGGCAATCTGGCCTGGCTGGAGATCGTACGCGACGGCGTTGTCATCAACCGTTTCGGTGGCGAGGCCCAGCGCAGCCGGTACACCTTCACCGACGAGAACTGCCCGCTGCTGCACCGCGCGGTGGCCAACAACGAGTGCAGCTACTACCTGCGAGTGGTTCTGGCGAACGACAACATGGCGTGGAGCAGCCCGGTGTGGGTGACGCGCGCGTAGCGGCCGACGTCTCGTCGGCCGTCTTTATCGTTGAGCGTCTATTGAACAGAGACAGTGTTCCTGCCATCCGAACGGCCGACGAGACGTCGGCCACTACAGAGCGCACTCGATACGCTTGGTACTGTCCATCCAACGCACAATCTGGAGCAGCAGATGGCGATTACCCGACGCGAATTCATCGGCGGTACGCTGTCAGCGGGGGCGGCGGCTGTCTCGCTGCTTGCCATCGGTGCAAACGACGAAACGGCGGCGACGAGCGCCGAGTTCACCTTTGTGCATCTGACCGACATGCACGTCACGCCCAAGCGCTGGGGCGACAAGGGCTATCGCGCGTGCATCGAGAGCATCCGCGATCTGAAGCCGCGGCCGGCCTTTGTGTTGATGGGCGGCGATCTAGCCTTCGACGGGCTGTACACGCCCAAGGCCGACTTCGAGGAGCACATTCGGCTGTACAAGGAGATCTCCGACGGTCTGGGCGTGCCGTACTACCACTGCATGGGCAATCACGATGTGCTCGGCTGGTCCGGTCGGCGGAAGGTGCCGGCGAGCGATACCGAACTCGGCAAGAAGATGATCATGGACCGCCTGGAGTGGGAACGGAGCTACTACAGCTTCGATTTTGGCGGCTGGCACTTCGCCGTGCTCGACAGCATCCACCCCAGGCAGATGGATCACGGGCCTGGATATGAGCCGCGCATCGGTGACGAGCAAATCGAATGGTTGGCACACGATCTCGGCGCCGCCGGCGATCGGCCCAAGGTTGCCGTCACGCACATCGCCGCCTTCTGCAATCTCGGCCAGATCAATGGAGACGCCGACCGTAAGGCGATGGACGGCAGCATGGTCCTGGCCGACAACGTCAAGTTGCGGCAGGTGCTGGAGCGGCACCAAGTAAAAGCCTTGCTTCAGGGTCATAGCCACCGCCTCGAGGAGTATCGCCTCAACGACGTGTGGTATTTGACGAGTGCAGCGGCGAGCGGTGCCTGGTGGGCCGGAGATTGGGTTGGTTCGGCTCCGGGATATACGCTGTGTTGCTGTACGGCCGATAATCTGGCATGGTCGCACAGAGTTTTTCCCTGGGCACCACATTTGGAGCCTGGGGACGATCTCGAACGGACGCGAATCGCCGAGCGCGAGGCGTTCGAGGCCGAGCAGAAGCGCCTGCGTGAGATGGAGCGTGCTGGCGGTGCATGACTGGTGGGGGGACAGCTTTGGCGGCGGTAATCGGACCGGCGTCGGAGGCGCATTTGCCTTGATTATGCAACTTTGACCGGCTACGGTAGAACATACGGTAGGGAAGGTTTGCGCCAGGGGTCCGGTCTGACCTTCCAATTGGGCGTCTCACGTCATGCCAAGCGCGCGGGCCCCCGCGCGGTTGGTGGTTACAACTACTGTTGGACGGTCGTGCGCGACAGCGCGGGCCATCCGCGGCGCGGCGTGAGTCAGGTCTTGCGTCCGAGCGTCGACAATTCGGTTGGTGAAAGAGGAGGTGGTTATGAAACAGAAGCTGGTTTTGGTAATTGGGTTGGCATTGGTGCCGGCCCTGGCATTTGGTGCACCCGGCGACATCCTGTACTCGTCGGATCTCGACACCGGCGCGGGCTTCACAGTGTACGCCGATGCCGACTCATTGTATCAGTTCGGCTACGACTACAGCGCGATGGGCATCCCGGCCGCGCCGAACGGCGGAGGGACAACGACCGGTCTGTACACAGCGGTCAACCTCACCGGTGCCGCAGCCGCCGGGCTGCATGCAGTGACCGACTTGAGCGCGACTGGGCAGTACAAGGTCGAATTCGACATGTGGGCCAATGTCCCGCACACGAACGGTACCACGGAGTTCATCGGCGGCGGTGTTGGCCATCTGGCCGGCGCAGCCACGCTCGACGGTGCAGAGCTGATCATCACCGGCGAGGGCGGTTCGTCTTATGACTACCGCCTGTACAAGAACACCGGCCTGCAGTATCCGGCCAGCGGCCAGTACGCTGCTCCAGGCGGTTCCAACAACAACTCGGATCCGTACTATGCGGGTTTTGGTGGGGGAGTCGCCCCGCTGTACCAGCAGTCGACCTACGGCGCGCCGGCCACCCCGCTGGCAGCCGGCACGATCGGTTTCGACTGGCATACGATGACCATCGAGGTCTTCCCCGATGTCCTCGGTTCTGGCGTCACGTCGGATCTGGGCGTTGCCTACTTCTATCTCGATGATCTGCTGATTGGCCACATCGACAACAGCAATGGTGGCACTGTGGTCAACATGGAAGGCGGAATCGATTTGGCGTACGTCGATCTCTATGCATCCGCTGCTGATCCGAGCGCATTGGCCTTCGGCGTGTTCGACAACTTTGTTGTTACGGAAATCCCCGAGCCGGCCAGCCTGTTGCTGATCGCGCTTGGCGCTCTGGTGCTGCGTCGCCGCTAAGGCGCCGTTTCACCGACAACTGAATAGTAGCATCGAACGAGGCCGTCCCGATGGGGCGGCCTCTCTTCTTGGGGGAGCGGAAGTTCGCGCAGCTTGCCGTGGCACGCCCTTTGTGCAGGAAGGGTCTGCCGGCGCTGGCGCGATGGAATTGGCCGTTGCCCACGGCCGCCGCGGGGGGCGGCCGCTACGTATGGAACGCAGTGGCGTGGGTGGTCACCGGGGCAGGTTGGCGCCGTTTGTCGCGATGACCTGACGATACCACTTCGCCGAGTCCTTGGGCGTGCGTTTCAGCGTTGCATAATCCACATGCACTAGGCCGAACCGCTGGTGATAGCCCTCGGCCCACTCGAAATTGTCCATCAGCGACCAGTGGTAATAGCCGCGCACATCCACGCCGTCATCGGCGGCACGGCTGAGCGCTGCGAGCGAGCGTGCTGTCATGTCGATTCGTTGTGGGTCGTGACACGCGCCGTCCACGCTGACCCAGTCAATGTTGCTCATGCCGTTCTCGGTTATGTGCAGCGGGACGGGATAGGTTTCGTACAGCAGCTTCGGTCCCCAGTACAGGTTCTCCGGATCGATTGGCCAATTGAAAAGGCTATGTGGGTGACCTGGCGCACGCGGCACGGATACGGGCTGGCCGTCGGCTCCGGCGCGAATGTGCTCCGCCGTGTAGATGTTGTAGCCGACAAAGTCCAGCGGCTGGGCGATGGTCTCCATGTCGCCCGGCGCGACGCGCGGTGCCGTCGCCTCGTGCAACCTGAGGCTCTCTTCCGGATAGCGGCCGTGCGCGACCGGATCGAGCCACCAACCATTGCACCAACATCCGCCCGGCTGGGCCGCGAACAGGGCCTGCCGCGCCGCCGACACATCCGCGGCGCTGTCGCTGGCCGGGATCTTCACGGAGACCGCCATGGCTATGCCCACGTTGACCGGCGAGCGTGCCGCCGCGCGTATGGCCTGAGCCGCGAGCCCATGGCCGAGCAGGGCGTTGTGACCGGCCAGCAGCACCTCATCGAGCGGGAGCCTCAGCCCCGGCGCATGCTTGCCGCCATGATGCCCATCACCGATGAAGACTTGCGGCTCGTTGAGCGTGACCCAGTCGCGCACGCGGTCGGAGAGACGCTCGACGACGAGCCGCGCGTAGTCGGCGAACCAGCGCGGACTGTCCGGGTTAAGCCACCCGCCGCGCCGATATAACGCATACGGATAGTCCCAGTGAAACAACGTGACCATCGGCTCGATGTTTGCGTCGCGCAGCGCATCGATCAGCCGCTCGTAAAAGGCCAAGCCGCGCTCGTTGACCGTGCCGCGCCCCTCGGGCAGTACGCGCGGCCATGAAATAGACAGGCGATAGGCGTTCAAGCCCATCTCGCGCATCAGCGCGACATCATCTTGCCAGCGTCCATAGTGATCGCAGGCCACGTTGCCGGTGTCGCCGTTTCGCACAGCGCCCGGCCGTCGGCAGAACATGTCCCAGACCGACGGCCCCTTGCCGTCGGCCTCGTGCGCGCCTTCTATCTGATATGCCGCAGTCGCCGCTCCCCAGGCGAAGTCGTTCCTGAACGCCATTCACACAACTCCTGCAATCCTGTGCTGCTGCCCGGCGCGAAATGCGCGCGGCACGCCTGTTCGTGCTCCATGATTGGCGGCGGAACCATCCCTTGGTCGCTTGCGCATTAGGACGGTTGGTTGCCGTGGCTGGTGCGCGAGTTGCCCGCCATGCTGCCGCCGCGCCGAGCCAAGCGGTCATTGAATCATACTTCGACACGCGCAACAACCGGTCGGATGACGGAAGGCGTTGTGGCGGTTGGAGATCGCCGATTAGCGTGCGGTTTTGCTACGGGCGCAAACGGCGATCAATCCGGGTTGGTCGGCGTCCGGCTTGCCCATTAGCGATGGAAGGAATGCAATGTCCTCGAATCCGGACGCTCGCAGCAGTTCGCAGTATTGCTCGTCGGTATAGGCCTGATAGCTGGCTGCCCAGCGTGTGACCTCGCCGGTGGCGGCATCAATGACGTAGAAGCGGCGTGTGGTGGTTCTGGACGCCGGGTCCCAGTGGCCTTCCTCAAGGCACAGGTGTGGCTTGTCGGAGAACAAACCTGACTCCGCCGAACTCCATGACTGGTTCGGCTCGGCAATGGCGTGGATGGCGTCAAACGTGTGTGGCTCGATCAGTAGAATACCATCGTCACTGAGTGCCGAGTGAACCTTGCGCAGAACCGCCGCGATGTCACGCCGCGGGAAGACATTGAACTCGCCGTATATGACCATTGCGAGCCCATATCCAACGCCGTAGTCGACCTCGCGGATGTTCGCCTCGACGAACGAACAGCGGCCTTGAAATGGCTGGCCATGCTTGGTGGCGTACGCGATGGACGCCGGCGAGTAGTCGATCCCGTGGCAGGTGTGCCCCAACGCGGCGAGCCTGCGACTGTACAGGCCGGGACCGCAGCACAGGTCAAGAATCCGCGTGGGGCGACGGTCTAGCACGTCACCATGAATGTAGTCCACGTGCGCGTCGATCTTCGCGCTGCGACGGCTCGCCGCGTCATGGTCCTGTGAGAGATGTTCGGCCAGCATGCGGGCGCTGAAACCCGGTTCGTGCCAGGGGATGTTATCGCCCTCGGTCCAGGCGGCTGGCGCGGGTGACCTCCGGATGGTGTCGGAAAGCCGCATGTGGCTGACCTTGTGTGGGGCGTTGGCTTGGCGACGTTCCGCGGTCGCTTAGCCGGCACGCTATCGGACGCGGCGCATGCGGGCAAGCCACGTTGACGCGTCGCAACTCATTGACTGCGCGAGTATTGCCGAAAACACCCACAGCAGTCGCTATGGGGATGGCAGAAGTTACAGCGCCCGAGGTGTCTCATGAGCACGATTCAGGCTCCCGAGTGGGTTCTGCGTAAGTCGGTCGGATCCATGGGGATTGACCCGGAACTGGGGATTTTCCTGCGGGTGGAGGGCTGGGGGCCGGCGGCCCCGTCGCGCAATTGCCGGCCTGACCCGCGGCTCGTCGCCTGGGAGATGAACCACACGCTGGCTGTCATCTGTCTGGTGCGGCTGAGCGGTGACATTCCGGCGACCTATGAGACGTGGATCGAAATGGGATCATCCAGCGGCTTGGCGTCACTGAAATACCTGGCTCAAAGCCGGCAACTGGCGATTCACCTCGTGACGGATAAGGTGGAGCGCCGCCTGGCCATTCCCAACCTCGTCCAGCGCAACGCAATGGACATTTATCGCCGCGGCGTTTCCGGAGCCGACGTCTGGCGGCGCAGCGACTATGACCGGATTGTCGACTACCTTGGGCAGCGCTATCCGACGACGCGCGACCTGTGGCGCGCGGCGCTGGCCAAGTCGCTGTATGTGATTGAGTAGAAGCTATCCCAAAACCGAACCGAGCCGCGCCCGTAAGGAAGCGGTTGACTGAGAAACCGTTCATTTTACGGCACAACCGCTCCC
>JAFGRR010000450.1 GCA_016935035.1 Phycisphaerae bacterium
CCGCCATCAGATTGGCGAATCCTAGCAGCAGCCCAAACCCGACGCCGACGCGTGCCAAGCCAATGCCCGCGTCCGTTGGCTGCCAGTTTTGCCGGGCGCCGGCGATTTTGCGGCTGAATTCGCGGCACCGCTCAATCGGCCCGTGGCGCAGTTGGGGGAAAAAGCACATGTGGGCCAGGTAGTCGATGAGGGCGACGCGTTCGACGGTGCCGCGCATGCGGTCGTAGTAATAGCTCACCAGGCGGAAGAAAGTCACCCCGACGCCGCTGAAGAGGATGAAGACCGGCACCCGGTCGGCCTCGCGCAACGTTGTGAAAGCCGCCGGCGGCGTCAGCATGAAGCTCGCCCAATAGGCCGCGTGCAGCCCCAGCAACCCGAGGATGAATTTCGCGCGCCGGTTGTGCTGCTGGCGTGCCACCGCCTCCGTGAGGGCGTAGCCCAGCAAGACAACGGCGACGATCGCACCAGCCAGCAACGGGCCGCCGAGCAGCGTGACCAGGCCAATGCCCGATACGATGAAGAACCCCCGCGACGCCCGTGCCGGCAGCAGCATGAACAGCGGCCACAACGCCAGCATCAGCACCGCCGGAAAGGCCGTCGGTCGAATAACCTGCAATCCCGGCAAACCTTGCACGTGCTGCCCATCCGCGCCGATTCAGTGTGAGCACAGGCGCCAGATCGCGCCGGCGGAAAGTGTAACGCGATGTCGCGAGGGAATGTAGCGGCCGGCGGTCAGCGGCCCTTGGCGAAGAACGCCTTGATGCTGTCGAGGATGTCGTCCTTGGTGTTGACGCGCGTCGTGACCATGTTCTCGGCGTCGGCGAGCTGCTCGCGCAGCACGTTGATGAATGCCCCGCTGCCATAGGCGCTGGCCACCTGGCAGTAGCCGAACTGGTTGGATAGTGGCAGCAGGTGCTCCTTCAGCATCGCGCAACACTCGCGCGAGTCGGCTTCCGACGAATTGTCGCCGTCGGAGAAGTGGAAAAGGTAGATATTCCATTCCTCGGCGGCGTACTTTGAATCGAGCAGGTCCTTGGCACACTTGAAGGCGCTGGAAATCTTGGTGCCGCCGTCCTCGCGGATGCGGAAGAACGTCTCGCGATCCACCTCGGTGGCGTTGACATCGTGGACGATGTAGCGGCTGTCGATGCCTTCGTAGTTCCGGCGCAGCCACGCGTCGATCCAAAACGCCTCCAGCCGCACGAGCTCCTTCTGCTCGTGCCCCATCGAGCCGGACACGTCCATCATGTAGACGATGACGGCGTTTGACTGGGGCTTCTTGACGGTCTTCCAACTGCGGTACTGCTTGTCGCTGCGCTCGAAGACGATGACCGGGTCGTCGGGGTCGTACATGCCGGTCATGAGCATGCGTCGCAGGGCGCGGCGGAAAGTGCGCTTAAAGTGGCGGAGCGACTCGGGGCCGGTCTGGCGGATGCTGCTGTAGCGTTCGCGGATGGATGTGATGTTGTGCTTGCCCTTGGGCTCGATGCGCGGAAGCTGAAGCTCCTCGCCCAGGATGTCGGCGAGTTCGTCGAGGGTGACGTCCACTTCGAGAATATGCTGCCCGGGCTCATCGCCGCCGCCGGCTGAACCTTCGCCATCGGCGTCAACCTGCTGTCCCGCCTCGCCGTCGCCCTGCCCGACGCCGGTGTTCTTGTTGTCGCCATAGCGGAAGTGCGGCAGATCGATGCCAGGCAGCGGGATGCTGATGAGGTGCTTGCCCTCTTTGCCGATCAGTTCGCCGCGTGTCAGGAATTTGCGCAGGTCCTTGCGTATGCGTCCCTTGACGATCTGTCGGAAGCGGCTGTGGTCTTTCTCGATCTTGTTGATCATGGCAAACGGGCACTCGGGTCCGTATGTTCAATCATGCTGGCGCGGCAAAGCCTCCGGCGTTCGACGGCCGCCACGGGGGGCAGCCGCTACAGGGTCGTCAGGCACGGAGGCCTGACGCTACAGGCCCCGGCTAGCCGCGCTCCTTCGCATCGCCGCGGGCGAAGATGCTCGCCACGTAGTTGAGCACGTCGGTCGCGCTGGTCTCGTTGTAGCCGAAGAACTTGATCAGCCGCTGCTTGACGACGTCAATCTTGGCCTGAGTCTCGTCATCGACAACGCCGGAGACGATGTTCTTGAGCTTGATCGTGTCGCGTGAATCCTCGAAGAGCTTGAGTTCGAGGGCGCGGTGCAGCCGGGCGTTCGTGTGGTACTCGAACTTCTTGCCGTCCAATGCCAGGGCACCGATGTAGTTCATGATCTCCTGGCGGAAATCGTCCTTGCGCGCGTCGGGGATCTCGATCTTCTCCTCGATCGCCCGCATCAGCCGCTCGTCCGGCTCCTCGTCCTTGCCGGTGTACTTGTTGCGGACCTTCTCCTTCTGGGTATAGGCCCGCACGTTGTCGATGTAGTTCGTGCACAGACGGGTGATAGCGTCCTCGTCGGCAGAAATGGCGCGCTGCACCTCGGTCTTGAGAACGTCCTCGTATTCCTCACGCACGACGCTGAGCAGCTCGCGATAGCGTTTCTTCTGCTCCTCGTCAGTGATCAGGCTGTGATGATCGAGGCCGTCCTCGAGCTCGTTCATGACCATGAACGGGTTGATGGCGCGATCGGCCTGGGCTTGCTCGCCGACCAGCGTGTTCGATAGCTTGTCCTGGATGTAACGCGGGCTGATGCCCTGCATGCCCTCGCGCCGCGCTTCCTCGCGCAGCTCCTTAATCGAATCCTCGGTATAGCCAGGGATGTTGCGGCCATCGTACAGCTTGAGCTTCTGCATCAGAGTCAGGCCGGCTTTCTTCGGCTCGTCCAGCCGCGTCAGCACCGCCCACATCGCCGCCACCTCGACCGTGTGCGGAGCGATGTGAATGCCGCGCACCTTCTCGCGGCCGAAGTCCTTCTCGTAGATCTTGACCTCGTCGCTCAGGCGCGTGTTGTACGGGATGTCGATCTTGATCGTGCGATCGCGGAAGGCCTCCATCAGCTCGTTCGACTGGAGCTTCTTGTACTCCGGCTCGTTGGTGTGGCCGATGATGACCTCGTCGATGTCGGTCTGAGCGAACTTCTTCGGCTTGATCGTGTGCTCTTGCGACGCGCCGAGCAGGTCGTAGAGAAACGCCACGTCCAGCTTGAGTACCTCGATGAACTCGCACAGGCCGCGATTGGCGATGTTCAGTTCGCCGTCGAAGTTGAACGCGCGCGGATCTGAATCCGAGCCGTATTGCGCGATCTTGCGGTAGTTGATGTCGCCGGTCAGCTCGGTCGAATCCTGGTTCTTTTCGTCCTTGGGCTGGAACGTCCCGACGCCGACACGATCCTTCTCCGACAGCACCAGCCGGCGAACCACGATGTGGTCCATCACCTTGCGCCAGTTGCCGTCGTACTTGATCAGCAGATCCTGGTAGGTCTTGCGTGAGAATGGGTCGAGGTCGCCCTCAATGCGGATGTGCTGATCGTCCGGCAGGTCGGCATTGAGCTGCGCCAGCACCTCCTTGCGCACCCCCATCGGTATCAGCTTGAGCGGCTCTTCGTGCATCGGTGAGGCGAATAACTCGACGTTGCCGTGCTCGTCCTCGATCCGCCAAGTGAATGTGTACAACGCGCCTTCGTCGAGCCGCGAGTAATACTCGAGCCCCTTCTTCAGCAGGCGCACCAGCGTGCTCTTGCTCGAACCGACCGGGCCGTGCAGCAGCAGGATGCGGTGGTCGGTGCCGTAACCGTGGGCGGCGGACTTGAAGCACTCGACCAGGCGCATGATGGCGCTGTCGAGGCCGTAGATCGCGTCGGCCCCGTTCTCGAAGGGGTCGTCGAAGAACTTGTAGTGCACATAGTCCTGCTTGAGGCTGGTGTACTTCTCGGTACCGAAGTACAGGACCATGTCGAAGACGCGTTGAAATGCGTTGCGCGCGAGGCGCGGGTTCTTGGTGACCAGGTCGAGGTACTCCTGGAACGTCCCCTCCCAGTGCTGCTGGCGGAACTTCGTGCTGTCCAGGTGGCTATCGACAATCGACAGGATGTTGTCAGCGTTGGGCATGTCCACACTCCCTGGCTGGGCTACATGGCAGATGCGTTGCTGCCGGCGAGGCGAGATCTCCCCGCACAATGAATGCTACGGGTGCCGATAACCCGAGTCAACGCGCGGCTATTCCGTGACACTTATCGACCGAATCCGCGTGTGGCCCTTTGCCCTAAGATCCTGAGCCAGCGTCCTTTGCCGCTTCGCCACGCGGCCGGCCTACCGCCGTCTCACCGCACTTGGGACACCGCACGACGTCGTCCGTCGGCGACTGCGGCAGGAACAGCTCTCCGCAATGCAAGCACTGCCAGAGTGGCTGTGCGGCCCGCTCGCCGCAAGCCGGGCAGACCGTCGGGTAGGCACGCAGCGGGTCCACTGGCATCCGATAATCATGTCCGCAGGCCGCGCAACGCAGCGTGATCATGGTCTCCTGGCTCGGCGTAACACTGGCGGGCCGCATCAGGAAATACAACGAGACCGCCGCCAGAATCAGCAGCATGCCCAGAATCGCGAGCAGAATGCGCCGGACGCGCACTCGACGCGCGTATGCCCCGATGCTCACATCGCCCGGGCGATCGAGCGCGGCGCGGTAGCTGCGCATTTCCGTCATCGGACCACGGCGCATCGCGGAACTCCAGTTGATCATACGCCCTTCGGCCAGCCCACAACTGTGCGGGCCCGACGCCAGTCTAACAGACGGAATGTCTTTGGCGTACCGGGACACGTGTCTCGCCAACCATTCACCCCGGCCAGCCTGTCGCCATGAACATGCCTGGTTGCCAATCTGAGCCCGCCGGCCGACAATCGACCGTCGCTATGGGATATCGCACTGGAATCGGCTACGACCTGCATCGAACCGCGCCCGGGCGTGCGCTGATCCTGGGCGGCGTGCGGATCGAGGCACCGTTCGGCCTGCTCGGGCACAGCGACGCGGACGTTGTGCTGCACGCCCTTTGCGACGCCCTGCTCGGTGCCGCCAGCCTCGGCGACATCGGCGACCTGTTCCCCGACACCGACCCGGCGTTCAAGGACGCGGACAGTGGCAAGTTTGTAGAGGAGGTACTGCGTCGCGTGCGGTCGGCGGGGTTCGAGGTGGGCAATGCGAGCATCATAATTCACGCGCAGGCGCCGCGTCTGGGGCCGCACAAGAAGACGATTCGTGACAACGTCGCCCGTGTCCTGGGCATAGAGCCCAACGCCATCGGCCTCAGCGCCACCACGAACGAAGGCCTGGACGCCATCGGCCGCGGCGAGGCCATCGCCTGCTGGGCGACGGTGCTGCTCGAACGCCGCTAACACCCGCTGGCTTGCGGCGATACGGACACGGGTTACCGCGCCGTAGACTTGCCTCGTCGCCGCCGATATAGTTTCCGGCTGTGTTCAGAACAGATCCAGGCGCGGTTGGTTCTGCTATCACTGACTGGAGCATTTGAGCTTGCTGGGCTGGTCCCTTATAGAAACACTGGTCCGCAACTGGGCCATCGTGGCGATTGCGTTCACGATCGTGACGCTGATCGTTGTGCCGTTGCTCATCATCCTCAAATACGTGCGCATCTCGCTGAATATCATGCGCACCACCAAGCCGCCGCTCTCACGCAATCCGCTCGATTTCAGCCCGATGACAGGCGAACCGGTTGCATTTCCGGCGTACGACGGGCTGCCACTAGAAGGCATGCTGATTCCGGCGCCGGACGACGTACCGCGACGTGGCATGGTGGTCTTCGCACACGAGTTCTATTCCGACATGCACTCGTGTGCCCGCTACTGTCGGGCCATCCATGAGGCGGGGTACGACATCTTCACATTCGACTTTCGCGCCCACGGCCAATCGGAGGCCCCGCCCGACTATACGCCGCGGCAATGGGTCAGCGACCGCGAAATGGACGACATGCGCGGCGCGATCGCCTGGGTGCAGTCCTGGCTCGAGGAACACGGGCTCTCGCGACGCCTAGGCATTGTGGGCGTCTCGCGCGGCGGCTGCGCGGCGGTCTTGGCGGCACACGAGAACCCCGATGTCGCCGCCCTGTTCGTCGATGGCGCCTTCAGCACCGACACAACCATCGAACACTTCATGAAACGCTGGGCGTACATCTTCGCCCGCATCCGCGTAGTGTACGAAAATCACCCGCCCGTGTTCTGGCGCTTCCTGCGCTGGTCGATGATGATCTTCGCGCGGCGCGAGTTCAAATGCCGTTTCCCGTCGGTGCGTAAGGCGATCAAGCGCATGATCCCGCGACCGATGTTCTTCGTGCACGGCGAGAAGGATTCGTATCTGCCGGTGGATCAGAGTCGCCGGCTCTTCGCGCTGGCCGGGCAACCCAAGGCGCTGTGGATCGCCGCCGGTGCCCGACATAGCGAGGCCGCCATCCGGCACCCCGAAGCATATGCCCGCTATTCCGTGGAATTCTTCGACGCGTACCTGTCCGAGCCATCCGAGCCGCCGCCAGTAGTCAAGCCCGTCACTGTCCCAGCGGCCCCCGTGCCCGTGTAGCCCGGCCAATCGCCATGGCCAAGTGGTACGAACATTTCGCCGCCCGAATCGGATTCCTGCACGCCCGGCGTGTGTCGCGGCGTTTTCTGGATTGCCTGCGTGACACACCGGCCGCACAGGAACGGGCCCTGCACAGGGCGCTGGCGCTGGTGACGCCGAGCGCGTTCGGGCGCAAGCACGGGCTGGATCGCGTGCGCAACCGCGCCAATCTGCGCGCCGCTCTTCCGCTCGCGACGTACGAGGACTTCCGACCGTACATCGACCGCGTGGCGGCCGGTGACACAGACGCGCTCTTTGCGCCCCGCCAACGAATTGAGATGTTCGCCACTAGCAGCGGCACGACCGCGAAGCGCAAACTCGTGCCGGTCACACCCGAGTTTGTCGACGATTACCGCCGCGGCTGGAACACCTTCGGGCTGAAGATGCTGATCGACCACCCGGCGGCGGTGCTGCGAGCGATCTTACAGAGCAGCGGCCGCTACGATGAAGGGCTCACGGCGTCGGGTATCCCCTACGGCGCGATTACGGGCCTGATGGCGCGGACTCAGAAGCGGATTGTGCGCCGCTTCTACGTCGGGCACCCGAAAATCCCGTACATCGATGACCCGGTATCGCGCTACTACGCGCTGATGCGTTTCGCCGCCATCCGCGACGTGGCTTTCGCCATCACCGCCAATCCCGCCACCCTGATTCGGCTGGGCGAAACCGCCAACGAACACAGTGAACGTCTGATTCGCGACATTCACAACGGCACAATGTCGGCGGACGCGGTGCCGAATGACCAACTGCGCCGCGATCTGTCCGCCGGCCTACGCCCTAACCCACTGCGGGCGGCCGAATTACAGCAACTGCGGCGCGATCACGGCCGACTGCGGCCGCGCGACATGTGGAATATTACCTTCCTGGCATGCTGGACGGGCGGCAGCCTCGGCCATTATTGCGAGCGTCTGGCGGACTGGTGGGGAGCTGTGCCGGTGCGCGACATCGGCCTGCTGGCCAGCGAGGGACGAGTCAGTATTCCCTTCGAAGACGGCACGCCGAGCGGCGTCATCGACGTGACGGCTGGCTGCTTCGAGTTCATACCGGCGGCCGAGGCCGAGGCGGACAATCCGCAAACCCTCTGGCCAGAAGAACTTGAGGTTGGACAGTGCTACGCGGTGGTGCTCACGAACACTACAGGCCTGATTCGCTACCGGCTTGACGACGTTGTTCGCGTGACCGGTTGGCTGGAGGGGGCGCCACTGGTCGAGTTTCTACACCGCGCTGGACGTGTCGCGTCAATTGCAGGCGAGAAACTGACAGAGAACCAACTCGTGGCGGCAGTGCGCAAAGCCTGTCAAGAACTGAACGTGCGCGAGTTTGACTTTGTGGCCGCTCCGGTCTGGTCCGAGCCGCCCCACTATCGCCTGAATTGCGCGTCGGATGTTGAGGCCCGCTTGGCGGTGGCCGTCGACGCGGCATTACAGGAACAGAACGAAGAGTACGCCTCTCGTCGTAAGTCTGCTCGACTAGGCGAGTTGCGTACACGCCGCATTGATCCAGCCGATCTGCACGCAATGGACCGTCGCTTGACGGCTGCACGTGGCTCCACAGCAGAGCAGTACAAGCGGCCGTGCCTGTTCACCCAGCCTAGCGATGATGATCGCCTGTTGCGCGTCGAACAGTAGCAGATCCACACAGAAATTCTCCAAATTAACATAGCAATCGTCTGTGACAGCCATTGACAGGCAAACGCGCGCTCTTTAACATCTCTAACACCTTGGCTGTTAAAATAGGCAAACACATCGACGCCTATAATAGTGACTTGGTGTTAAAGTTAACATAGGAAATACTCGATATATCCGATGTCACCTGTTAGAGCGCATCGCGAGTAATGGCGTTCGTTATAACGCGACCGACACTTCAACTCGCAGTCACTTAGCTGTGCAGGAGCTAGAGAAATGGAGCGAGGCAGGTCCCAGGGGAAAGAGATCTCGACAGTCTGGCAGCAATTCCACCGCACACGTTCAGTCGCAACTCGAAACAAGCTCGTCGAACATTACATGCCGATCGTGACCAAGCTGGCCGAGATCATGTCTCGGCGACTGTGGCCGCGCGTCTCGGCCGACGAGCTTGCCAGCGCTGGATGCGACGGTCTGATCGCGGCCGTCTCATCATTCGACCCCGAGCGTGGCGTGAAGTTCGAGACATACTGCCGGCAGCGGATCGTCGGTGCGATTCGCGACTGGCAGCGTGAGATCGACCCGCTGGGCCGCTC
>JAFGRR010000048.1 GCA_016935035.1 Phycisphaerae bacterium
GACGCAGCGCCGCTCCATACCGCTCATCCCCCGCCAGCGACGCCCGCAGTCGATCGCAGCGCACAATCGCGGCCGGATCAGCCGCCGACCTCGAGCGCGTCTCCAGGTCGCCGCGCACGAACTCGCGCAACGTTGTCGGTGCCTCCTTCACGTCGCAACGAATTACTTGCAGCCCCGGCAAAGCCCGCCGCACATCTTCCAGCAGCGACGATGCCGGCAACGTGTGCCCTTCCTCGTCCAACGTCGCGAAGCTGATCGTCACATCCTCCGACGCACGCGTCAGTGCGATGTACGCCAGCAGACGCTCGTCGAAGGCCTCGTCACGCCGCGGCTTCGGTGCGGCCGATCCCGCGTCCGTCAGTGCCTGACGCTCAGCGGTCGTCAGCAACGTGTCGTCCGCCGGCCGCGCCGGAAACAGCCCCTCGTTGAACCCGATGATCCACGCGTGTTTGATGTCCGGATGCCGGCTGCGGTCGATCGAGCTGATCAGCACCTGGTCCAGCGTCGGCGGCGCCAGCCCCAATGTGCATTCAGCGATCGACGCCGACAGAATGTGCATAACCTCGCCGACTCGCGCCGGCGTGTCGCCCAGCACCGCGTGCAGATCGTCGAGCATCTCGCACAGCGCGTCCCACGCCAGCCGATGCAGTTCGGCCGCCTCCCAGTCACTGTCGCCCTGCGCCTCCGCGATCCACGTTTCGATGCGCCGCCGCACGTCGAGTTCGTCCAGGCACTCGTAGATCCGCCGTGCCCACGTCGCTCCAGTCGTCGGCGTTTCGTGCCGCACAAGCTGCCACAAAGCGTCCAGCGCCGACACGATGCGCGACCGCGCGTCATGCGTCGCATCACGCCGCCCGCGCGGCGGCCTGGCCGCATGTCCGGAGCCAAACAGCGTTCGCTCGGCCTCAAAATCCCACGCCGCGCGCCTCCACGTCGCCACCCCGCGCACCTGGTGCTCGATCAGCGTGGCTTCGATCTCCTCGGCCTCGTCGCGCGTCAGCGGCAACAACCCCGTGTGCATCAGCCGCAGCATCGCCGCCATCGAGCAATCGCTGGCCGCCGCATCGAGCAGCCCATGCATTAGCCGACTAAGCGGATGCCCGCGCAACGGCCGCCGCCGATCGAGGAAATACGGTATGCCGAAATCGTCGAACACCTCAGCGATAGTGTCCGCCAGCGGCGCCAGATCGCGTGCGATCACCGCGAAATCGCGAAACCGCACGGCACCGCCGGATTCGATCACACGCTCGCGAATGTGCCGCGCCGCCTGCCGGGCCTCGTCACGATGCGTCTGGCATTGCAGCACACGCACGCTGGCCGGCGGAACATCAGCCGGCGCGGGCGATGCGTCCGCACTCACCAACCCCGCTTCGAGCCGTGCCAGTGTCGGCGATTGTTGATAACGCGGCAGCCGCGCGGACGAGAGAATCACGTTGCCGGTCACCGCCGCCCCGGCCGCCCCAAACTGCGCCCGCAAGTCGCGATATGTCAGCACCGTGCGGTGAAACAGATGCAGTTCGTCGGGGTCGCGATCCAGCGGAACACCGTCCGGATCAAGCAACAGCGTTATGTGCAGCTCGCGCGCCCGGCGGGCCAGCGCCACCAGCGTCAGCGTCTCCTGCCCGGTGAAACCGGCGAAACCGTCCACCCAGATCGCCGCCTCGCTCAGCCACGGCAATTGCTCCAGCCGCTCGCGCAGCAGCTTGAGCCGCAACGCCGGGTCCACGCGATCCGCGCCCAGCCAATCCATATAGCCAGCGTAAATCGCCGCGATTTCCTCGGTCTTGAGCCGTGTACGACCGGCGGGCAGCGCCGCCGCCGACCGCCGCAGGTCCTCCGGCATAACGCCTTCGCGCAGCAACTCCTCGACAAGCCGTTCAAGCTGGACATAGAACCCGTGCGTGCGCGTCGCCGGCCGTAGCGTCTCGACGCCTTCGGCCAGGCGCAGCGTCACGTTGCGTAGCGCCAGCGCCCGCGCGCCGCGGCTGACGAGAGGTGGATGAACGCCGAGATCGCTCCAGACCTGTTGGGCCAATCGCGAGAAGCTCAGCACACTGGCCCGGCTGTAGCCGTCGTTCGGCGCATGCAGCGCCAGCGCCCGCTCCATCTGAAAGCTGGCTTGCTCCGGCACCAGCAGAATCAGGCGGCGCTGCTCGCGCGGATCGCGCAGCGCCTCCAGCACGCCACGCACACAACGTGCCGTCTTCCCGCTACCCGCGCGTCCAAGAATGAACGTAACCGCCATCCCAGCTCACCCAATCAAAGCCCGAGCACGCCAAACAGAGTCCGGCGGAAGCGAGGGGCATATTCAGGGTTCAGTGGTCAGAGCTCGCGACCGTGGCTAACTGCTGTCCTAAGCCCTGATCGACACACCGTCCCGTGTGCCACGGCTCTATGAGCCTTGCAATTCGCTTGGCGATCTCTCACAGGAAAACACGGCTCGCAGAGCCGTGACACACGACGCAGCCCAGCGCAAAGACAGCCCACAAGGCATCGTCCGCCACATCGCCCCGCGTCAATCGCGATTCGACCGCTCTTCGCACTTCTCCAGCCGATCCTCGCACTGGTCGCGTTCACGCTTGTACTCGGCGGCCTTATCTTCCAGTCGCTTGTTCGCGTTCTCCAGCGACTGGATGTAGCGATACGCCTTCTCGAGTTCGGCCCGCGCCTGCTCGTGCGAACTGGTGGCCGGCACGCGACTGCTGTCCACCCGCTCGGCCCTGCCGCCGCCAATGTCGATCCGCTCCGGCGCCTTGACCGTGACACAGCCCGTCAGCCCGACCAGCAACACGCCGGCGACAAACACCATGAACGTCGTACGCATGACAATCCTCCCAAGGTTACGCATATGATCAGCCACACGACTCGTATCATGCGGCCGGCGCGGCGCCCGGTCAAAGGTGGCCCGCCGCCTTGCCCGACGCGCGGCCGTCGTTCACACTGGTGCGCGATGGAAAAGCGCGTCATCACCATCATCGGCACAACCGCCAGCGGCAAGGGCCGTCTCGCGCTCAAGCTCGCACACGAGTTGGGCGGCGAGATTGTCAGCATCGACTCGATGAAGGTCTACCGCGGCCTGGACATCGGCACGGCAAAGCCGTCGGCCGAGGACCGCGCCGCCGTCCCGCATCACCTCATAGACGTCGTCGATCCCTGGGAACCGTTCAGCGTCAAACGCTTCGTCGAGCTGGCCGACCAAGCCGTCGATGACATTCATGCACGCGGCAAACCCGCGATCGCCGTCGGCGGAACTATGCTCTACTTCAAGGCTTTTCGCGAAGGACTCTTCGAGGGACCGTCGTCCGACCCGGCCATCCGCGCCGAACTCCGCCAACGCGCCGCCGTGGAGGGCACGCCTGCCCTCTACGCCGA
>JAFGRR010000451.1 GCA_016935035.1 Phycisphaerae bacterium
TGAAGAAGATCTGCCCCGCCGCCGCCAACCAGACCTGCGGATTCTTGAGCGAGGCCCAATCCGGATTCCACATGAACCCGAGGCCGGAGGTGATGTTCGGCAGGGTCAGCACGCGTACCAGAATCACGAGCGCACAGAGGATCAGCAGCGGCATGGCCCACTTGCAGAAGCGTTCGATGCCGCGCAGCACGCCCTGGTAGATGATGAAAAAGTTGACCAGGAAGCACACGAGCACGAGCCAGACCGTGCGGCCGCCGGCGAAGAGCGCCCCGTACTCTGCGGCGCCGAAGACCTCGCCCTGGTGCTTGCCGGTGGCGGCCACGACGGCGGCGACCTCCTGGTCGTGGGTAGTGGCGTCGGCGGTAACGGTGGCAAAGAGCTGGGTGAAGCCGCCATGCAGGAACTCGATGCAGTAATCGAGGCACCAGGCTTCGAGGAGGATGTAGTACATGTAGATGGTGACCGGGATCAGCAGGCTGACGGCGCCGAGCAGCTTGGCCGGGCTGCGCCGCCAGATCGCATACATGATGCCCGGGGCGCTGTTCTGCCGGTAGCGACCGCCGAGACGGCCCATCGTCCACTCACACCAGGCGATCGGGATGCCGAGCAGGATGAAGCTGATGATGTACGGGACCATGAAGGCGCCGCCGCCGTTGTTGACGGCCTGGCCCGGAAAACGCAGGAAGTTGCCGAGTCCGACGGCCGAACCGGCGACAGCCAGCACGACGCCGAGCCGCGAGCCCCAGTTCTCCTGCGCCGGCATTTCCGTCTTCTGATCGCTCATCGTCGGGGCATCTCCATCAGGCATCGGTCTTGTCGCGCGGACTGTGTTCGACGCGGGCTCTTGCCGCGGCGGCTTCACGCAGGTCCTGGTCGAAGGCGCCGTTGCTGAGTCGGCGGAAGTAGTCGCGCGAGGCGCGCAGCACGATCGGGAGCAGGAGGATAGTGCCGATCAGGTTGGGCACGAGCATCAGGCCGTTCATGCCGTCGGCGAGGTTGATCACGGCGCCGATGTTCGAGAAGAGCACACCAACGATGATGACCAGCACGTAGAAGCACTTGAACGGAAAGACCACCCGGTCGCCGAAGAGGTACGTCGCACAGGTTTCGCCGTAAAAGCCCCAACTGATCATGGTGGAGAACGCGAAGAGCAGCGCGGCGATGGGTATGAAATACGTGCCAAAGCCGGTAAGGCCGCGATCAAACGCCAGCGCGGTCAGTTGTATTCCCTCGCGATGGAGATAGACCTCCGAATGGCCCTGAAGAAGCGGGCGATGTGTTTCAAGCTGCTTGTGGCCGCCCTCGCCGGCGGGATAGACCAGCGTGGCGGCGGCCAGGTTGCCTTGGCCGGCGTCGACCGAGTCGATGACCAGTTGCAACGCATCGTCGACACCGGGCTCGGCCGGTACGCGAATGAAGAACTTCTCGCCAATCTCGGCGACGGACTCATCGGCGACGTCGATCGTGACTTCGACCGTAACGGCTTGTTCTTGCGGCGCGCCCCAGTCGGCGGTGGCGCTGGCGATCTTACCGACGGCCTCGCGCGAGTGAGCACTTGTGATCAGGATCACCAGCGCCGTCATCGTGCAGATGACGATCGTGTCGATAAACGGCCCAAGGCCGGCGACGACGCCTTCACGGATCGGTTCGTCAGTTCGCGCCGTGGCGTGCGCCATTGGAGCGGAGCCGAGGCCGGCCTCGTTCGAAAAGCAGGCGCGGCGAATGCCATGGCTGATCGCTGTCCGCACCGCGACGCCGAGGAAAGCCCCCTGCCCCGCGACCGACGTGAACGCCGATTTGAAGATGCTCTCGAATACGCCGGGAATCAGCGTGACGTTGCTCAGGATAATGTACAGGGCGCCGGCCACGTAGATGATGCACATCGACGGCACGAGGCGTGAGGCGACACTGCCGATGCGTTTGATGCCGCCGAGCATCACCAGACCGGCGAAGGCGGCCATCACCGCGCCGACGACGAGCCGCACGGCGAATTGGGCATCGGTCGAAAGCCCAGTGGTGCTGACGTGCTTGGCGAGGTTGACGTAGATGCCGGCGACCTCGCGCGACTGGTACATGTTGCCGATGCCAAAGCAGGCGCACATGCCCATGATCGCGAACGTGATCGCGAGCACCTTGCCGAGCACGCGGATGAAGGGCCGCGGGCTCTTGCCCAAGCCGATCTCCATGTAGTACATGGGGCCGCCGCGATACTCGCCGTAGCGGTCCTTGCGGCGGAACATCGTTCCGAGCGAGCAGGTAGTGAATTTGGTGGCCATGCCGAGCAATCCGACTACCCACATCCAGAAGACGGCGCCCGGGCCGCCGAGCCCAACCGCGACGGCGACGCCGGAGATATTGCCGAGGCCGATGGTGGCGGATAGCGCGGCGCAGAGGGCCTGAAAGTGCGAAATGTTGCCCTGGTCGTCGGGATTGTCGTACTTGCCGCGGATCACGCTGAAGCCGTGCGAGAAGATGCGCCATTGCACGCCGAGCGTGAGGATGGTGAATAGCAGGCCGGCGCCTGTAAGTAGCAGCGCCGTCGGCGTGCTCCAGACCGCCGCCCCGAAGGCACTCGTCCACGCATCGATCTTGGTGACCAAGTCACTGGCGGCAAGCAGCATGGCAGAATCCGAACTGGCTATGGTTGAATTGGACCGCGCACCAGAAGCGGCGTTAGCCTAGCGATCGGCGGCGGCGATTGCAAGGATTGGTTGAGAACGGTGTGCTTGTCGAGGGACAAACGCCGATCGCGCGGCGAGTGCTATTCCTTTTCCTTGTCCGCCGGTTGACGCTTGGTCTGGCCGGCGGCCTCGCGCTGTGAGGTGGTTGGCAACTTCTCGAGGCGGGCCTTGAGCTGCTCGAAGAGCGTGTCCATCGTTGCCTTTTTTTGGTCCTCGTACTTCTTGGTGGCGGCGGCGAGGCGCTGCGGCTCTTTCGCGAGGCGTGATTGCAGATCGGCGATCTGTTGGTCGGCACGCTTGGTCATCTGCTCGGCGCGATTCGTCATATCGGTGTTAATGCGCCAGGCGGTGGACTCCTGGTCGGTATTGAGGTTGTACTTCTGGATGAAGTCGCGGACGTACTTCGCCCACGGTCCCTCGGCCTTGGCCGGCTCTGATTGCCCGGGCTGCGGCTGGTTCGGCACGGGTTGGTGCGCGCGATTGTCGGTGTGTCGCGAAGAGCGGCGGTCGGGGGACTCGCCCGAGGTCGCGGTTGCCGGCGGCATGGGCTGCCGATCTGCCACCGTTGGAGCCTCGCGGCGGCGCGGCTGGCGTGTTGGCTGGACCATGGGCACATCGCCCGCCTGCGGCTGGTTCAGCGGCCCCTCGAGAGCCAGGCGCTCTTCCCCAGCTAGCTGGATGGGGTCGTTGGCCATGCCCCAATCGTCCGGCTGCCACTCACCGCGTGCCCAGTGCTGGCCCATTTCCTGAAAGCGTGAGATGCGTTCGCGGCCGGCGTTCAGGTCGCGCTGCATGATCTCCTGTTGCTCGGGACGCAGGTCCTGCATGAACTCGGTGGCCGAGCGTTCGAGACGCTGGGTCGAATCCTGAATGACCGGCATGGCCATCTTTGACCAGCGGGCAACCTGGTCGGGCGTGAATGGATCGCCGAGGGCACGCGTCTGAATGGCCTCGGACGTGTACTGCATGATGGTGGCACCATGCTTGCGGAACATCTCGTTTGATTCGCGGATGACCAGGCCCTTGAGCTTCTGCTGCTGTTCCTCGTCGAGGTCGTAGCGATCGCTCATGACGCCGATCATGGTGTCGAAGCGTTCCTGCATCTGCCAGGGGGGGATCGCGCTGACCTCACGCATCATGTCGAGCGTGAAGGTGTGCTCCTCTGAAGTCCAGCCGTTCTGCTCATACACGTTCTCGACGGCGTCGACGATGTACCCGTACTGCTCCTCCCAGGGGCCAAGCTCCTTGGCCGAGTCCATCACGCCGGAGACGCGCTGCCGCAGCTGGTTCATCCAGTTGCGGTCATTGCCGCCGTCCTGGCCGGCGCGTACGCCGGGGGCATTCCGTTCGGCGCGGCGTTGTACGCCCCGCTGACGCAGATCCTCGAGGCGTTGCAGGTCTTCGTCTGAGATCGTGTGCTGTGCCAGTGCCGGCAAGGCCAGCATCAGGCCGAGCATTAGTGCGAGCGCGCCCTTCATCAGGCACCTCCCTTCGTCCACGGACGTCAATACTGCATTTTCGCCGGTGTTGGCCGCCATAGCAACCGTGCGGACGAACGCTGGAGCCATTACATTGTACTCGTGTCCGGGCTGCCGGGTACGACTGAGGTTCTCGCTGATTCGGAGGAAGACACCTGATGACGCCGATCCGCGTTTTGGTATTGCGGGCTGCCGGCACGAACTGTGACCTCGAAACGCAGCACGCGTGGGAAGTGGCGGGCGCGGCGGTCGAGCGTGTGCACGTTCGGCGGCTGAGCGAACGGCTGGGACTGCTGGACGACTTCCAGGTGCTGACGATTCCGGGCGGTTTCAGCTATGGCGACGATATCGCCGCCGGCCGCATTCTGGCCCGCCAGCTTGAGAGACACCTGCTAGATCGCATTCGTGAGTTCATCGGCGCGGTCAAGCTGGTGCTGGGCATCTGTAACGGCTTCCAGGTGTTGGTACGGACGGGACTGCTGCCGTTCGCGGCGGCCGGCGGCGGTCAGGCGTGCACGATCGCGCCGAACGAACCGCCGGGCTTTCAGGATCGCTGGACCTGGCTCGAAGCCGGTCAAACGCCGTGCGCGTTTCTTGAACCGGGCCGGCGTTACGAAATGCCGATCGCGCATGGCGAGGGACGTGTCGTCTTCGCGGATGATGCTGCCGACGCTCGTGCCATGGGGCAGGGACATGCAGCGTTGCGATATATCGGTCCCCCGGGCGGGGTTCACACGGCGGGGCTACCGGACAATCCGAACGGCAGTCAGCATGATTTGGCAGGACTGTGTGATGAGACCGGTCACGTGCTGGGGCTGATGCCGCATCCGGAGCGATTCATCACCTGGACGCAGCATCCCGAGTGGACTTCGCAGCCGGCGCGCGAACCGGGCGACGGTTTGGCGCTGTTTCAGCGGGCGGTGAGCTACTTCAAGTGAGACAGGCCCGGGCGGCATTGCGGCGTGTGCACACGACCGTTGGTGGCGTGTCGCTGTTGGCGTGTGCGCTGCTCGGGTGCACGGCCGACATGGCGGCAACGCTGGATGACGTCATGGAGCTGGTGTTCAACATCGGCCAAAGCGCACCGCTGGTTGCCGCCGGTGAGTCGGTCTTCGTGGATCGGCCCATCTTCCAGAGCATCCCTGACAAGATCGGCAGTCACGCCGCGACGATCACGGCGTTTGATAACGGCGAGTTGCTGGCGGCGTGGTACTCGCACACGGGACCGCACGAGCTGACCGGGTCGGCGATCTACATGGCGCGGCGTCCGGCGGGAGCGGACGAGTGGTCAGAACCACAACTGCACATCGATCGGGCGACGGGTGACGGTAACCCGGTGCTATATGGCGAAGGCGACCGCGTGTGGCTGTTTCAGGCGGTCATACCGCTCGGATGGAGCACGGCGCACATCGAGACACAGATGTCAGAAGACCGCGGATCCACATGGTCTGCGGCGCAAACGCTGCCGGGGCCACTCGGGGCGAACGTACGATATCCGCCAGTGCGGCTGGCGAGCGGCGAGCTGCTCTTGCCGGCGTACGACGATCTGCTTCAGCGGGCGTTGTTCTACGTGTCGGCCGACGGCCAAGAGTGGACGCAGCGTGCGGCACTCGTGCCCTCGGCACCGCATAGCGCCATTCAGCCGGCGATCGCAA
>JAFGRR010000452.1 GCA_016935035.1 Phycisphaerae bacterium
CCGGCCTCGCGGGGGTCGATCAAAACGCCGAGTTCGCCTTATGATAACCGCGATCCGAAATCCGAGTTGGTCGTGGATACGACCGCAGTGCGGCAGAGTGAGCAGAAACCCATGAGTGAGACAACGCTGATTCGAGGCGGACGGGTCGTCGATCCGTCGCAGGGACTGGACCAGATCGCGGACGTCGCAATCATCGACGGCAAGATCGCGGCCGTGGGCAACAAAGCGTCGGCGTCGGCCGATACGGTCATCGACGCCAAGGGCCTGATCGTGACGCCCGGGCTGATCGACATGCACGTGCACTTGCGCGAGCCCGGCGGCGAGGACGCCGAGACGATCGAAAGCGGCACCTCCGCCGCCGTCGCGGGCGGATTCACGGCGGTCGCGTGCATGCCCAACACCGATCCGGCCCTCGATAGCGACGCCGAGATCGAGTTCGTGATTCGCCAAGCCCAGCAATTCGGCCACTGCCACGTTTACCCGATCGGTGCCGTGACCAAGCAACGCGCTGGCGAGGAGCTGGCCGAAATGGGTCTGATGCAGCGCTCCGGGGCAGTCGCCTTCAGCGATGACGGCTGCGGGATTGCCAACGCCGGAGTTTGCCTGCGGGCGATGCGTTACGTCGGCATGCTCAACGGCCTGTTTATCCAGCACGCCGAGGATGCGGCTCTGGCGGGCAGCGGTTGCATGAACGCCGGCGCCCTGGCTACCAAACTCGGGCTGCCCGGCTTGCCGGCGCTGGCCGAGGAGATGATGGTCGAGCGCGACATCGCCCTGACGCGCACCACCGGGGTCCGCTATCACCTGGCACACGTTTCGACCAAGGGGGCGGCGGACATGGTGCGGCGCGCCAAGAAGGACGGCCTGCGCGTGTCGACCGAAGTCTGCCCCCATCACCTATTGCTGACCGACAGCATGTGCGAGACCTTCGATCCTGACTACAAGATGAAGCCGCCACTGCGCACGCAGGCGGATGTCGAGGCCCTGCTCGCGGCAGCCGCCGACGGCACGATCGACTGCCTGGTGACGGACCATGCCCCGCATCCGGAGCAGACCAAGGAGCTGGAGTTCCAGCTTGCGCCGTTCGGCATCATCGGCCTCGAATCGGCCCTGCCGCTGTTCATCAAGGCCCTGATCGAGCCCAAGATCATCGACTGGCCGCGGTTGGTCACGATGATGTCAACGCGGCCGGCCGAGCTGCTCGGTGTCCCAGGTGGCACGCTGCGTGTCGGATCCGTCGCTGACGTCACGCTGATCGACCCGCTAGTAACGTGGAAGATCGACATCCAGCAATGGCGCTCGCGCAGCCGAAACACGCCGTTCAACGGCTGGGAGGTGCATGGCCGCGCCGTACGGACGATCGTAGCCGGCCAGACGCGCTATCAGTTGTAGTTGGATAAACGCCCCGCGTGCCTACGCTCACATTCCCCTTGCCATGCCGGGCGGCACATGGTCTTATAGACCGGTCGCGATGCAAGGACGGATTGCCCGTGAAGTTCCGCAACAGCACGGACCTGGACACAGACACGTTGCAGGAGCTCATCCTGCGCCACACCGCGCCCTACCGCCACGACCGCCTGACGGTCAGTGTGCGGTACAGCCGGGGCGCCGACTTTTCCGGCACCTGCTATTACCGCCATGCGTGCATCTACGTGAACATCGGCCGCGACGTACGCTATCCGTACCGCATGGCGACCGAGATCGCCAAGGCGCGGACCGAGCGGGGCTTCTGGTGGCGTGAGACCTACTACCTGATCCTGGGTGACGCGTACGAGTTGGCGCTGTTCGTCTACATGCACGAGCTGTACCACCACCTTGTCAAGCAGGCCGGGCGTAACCCGCGCCGCAAGGAAGCCATGTGTGACCGCTTCGCGACGCAGACGCTGGTTGATAACCATGGATGTTGCATCCTGGACCCGGCCGGCCAGCCGGTGCCGCGCGACTTGTGGGATTTCAAGGACCTGCACGAGTTTGTGTCAGCCGCCCCGAAGCAACCGCAGGTGAAGATCCATATGCCGCGGCCGATTCCCGTCCGCATTCGCGGCCAGGTAACGACACCGACGCCACGCCGCGCCGAGGCAGTGGCCGCCACGATGACACGCCCGCAGCGTGGGCGCCCGCTCGGCGACAAAGGCACCGCCCCCCGGCACACCCCGCAACAGGGGCTGCTCTTCCCACTCTAACGCTACACTGCTCCTGAAAGGGCGTTACTCCCGTCCGACGAGTTGTACCAGATCCAACTCACGCCCCAGGACCATCAGAACCTCGTCCTGCTTGATGACAGTGTCGGATTCCGGCAGGAAGTGGTAATCATCGTCGCCCGGATCGCGAACCGCGAGCACGAGTACGTTGTGCGTCTGTCGCAGGTTGACGTCCGCCAGCGTCTTACCATGCAGCACCTTGGGCGCCGTCATTTCCATGATGCGATAGTCACCCGACAGCGAGAACATGTCCTTCAGGTCGGGCGTCGCGACGCTGCGCGCCAGGCGAGCGGCGGTGTCACGCTCGGGAAAGGTGATCTCGGTCGCGCCGACGGCGGACAGGATCTGGGCATGGTCATCGTTGGTCGCGGTGCAACGAATCGACGGGATCTTGAGACGCGAGAGGTGAAGCGTGCATAGAATGCTCGGCTCGATATTGCCCTCACCGAGACACACCACTACCTCGGCAACAGTCTGCGTCAGGACCGACTTGAGCATCTGGAGATTGCGCGCGTCGCCGATCAGTGCCCGATGGACGTCGTCGCGCACGTCCTCGACGCGCTGCTCATTGATGTCGATCGCCAGCACCTCGCAGCCCATCTTGACGAGCGTACGCGCCAGGTGGCTACCGAACTGCCCCAATCCGATGACGCATACCTGTTTCATCACGGCATCTCCTCATCGCCGGCACGCTAAAGCTCGATGATAGACCTTCGCCCGATCGAACACCATTGCCGTGCGCCTAGCCGACCATCAACCGCTCCGTTGGGTACGTCACGGGCGTCGGCGGACGGTGCATGACGGCGAAGGCGATGGTCAGCGGACCAAGGCGGCCGACGAACATTGATGCGATGATCCACAACTTGCCCGTCACCGAAAGCGACGGCGTCAGCCCGGCCGACAATCCGACCGTCGCGAACGCCGACACTTGCTCGAAGATGATGTGCTCGAAGCGCACCAGGCTGTCGCCGACGGTCTCGGTGCTGGCGAGCAGCAACACTCCGACGGCGTTCCAGAGGGCCGCCACCACGATGATTAGCGCGGCGCGGCGGACGATGTCATGCGGGATGTGCCGTTCGCCGATGTTCACGTGCTCACGGCCGACCAGCCGCGCGAATACCCGAGCGCCCCAGACCGCCAGCGACGTCGTCTTCACACCACCCGCGCACGACCCCGGCGAGCCGCCCACGAACATCAACGGCACTAGAACCAAGACTGCGGGCATTGAGAGCACGTCGATCGGTGTCGAGTTGAAGCCAGCGGTGCGGGCTGTTACTGATTGGAAGAGCGCGTGCAGGGCGCGGTC
>JAFGRR010000453.1 GCA_016935035.1 Phycisphaerae bacterium
AACCAAGAATGACAATCCTACGCATAAATTAGGACTATATCCGCCACCGGCGGGCCTGTACATCATGGAGGCGGCGTGGCTGCCAGTGGGGGGATCAGGCGGGGGCGATGCGGACCTTGGCCGTGGTTTCGACGGCTTCGGAGAGAACGTCGCTTGCCGGCGGAGCCGGAGCTTCGAGCTGGAATTCGGGCACGACGGCCTTCAGCTCGCGACGGACATCGTCGCGCGAGAAGGTGTCGCAGCGCTCGAGCAACGAGTCAATGACCGGGACGAGCTCGTTGAGATC
Source organism: Phycisphaerae bacterium (assembly GCA_016935035.1). Taxonomy (GTDB): domain Bacteria; phylum Planctomycetota; class Phycisphaerae; order UBA1845; family Fen-1342; genus JAFGRR01. Next base: position 287 of record JAFGRR010000453.1, read on the forward strand.
GACGGTGATGTTCTGCCAGATACCGATCTTCGGGTGAGCCGTGCGCGAGACGTCCTCGCCGTCGATTGCGAGTTCCTCGTAGAGCTTCTCACCGGGCCGAATTCCGCAGAACTCGATCGGGATGTCTTCGTTCGGGCGATAGCCGGACAGCGTAATCAGGTCGCGTGCCAGATCGACGATCTTGACCGGATCGCCCATGTCGAGCACGAAGATCTCGCCGCCCTTACCCATCGAGGCCGCCTGCAGAACCAGTTGGGCGGCCTCGGGAATGGTCATGAAGTAGCGCACCATATCGGGGTGCGTGACCGTGACCGGTCCGCCGCGTGCGATCTGCTCCTTGAAGATCGGGATGACGCTGCCGCTGCTGCCGAGCACGTTTCCGAAGCGCACGGTCACGAACTGGGTAGCTGCTTGCCTCGCCAACCCCTGGACGTACATCTCGGCGACGCGCTTCGAGCAGCCCATGATGCTCGTCGGATTCACCGCCTTGTCAGTCGAGATCATGACGAACTTCTCGACATGGGCGGCGACGGCGGCATCGGCCAGCGTGCGCGTGCCGTGAATGTTGTTCTTGATGGCCTCGCCGGGGTTGTACTCCATCATCGGCACGTGCTTGTGGGCGGCGGCGTGCACGACGGCGGTCGGCTGCTCCAACTCAAGGATACGACGGACACGCCGCGCATCACCTATGTCCACAATGTAAGGAACGATGTTCAGGTCGGCGCGGTCGCGACGGAGTTCTTTGTCGATCTCGAAGAGATTCTGCTCCGCCTGCTCCGCCAGAATCAGTCGCCGCGGCCCGAAGGCCGCGATCTGCCGGCACATCTCCGACCCGATGGAGCCGCCGGCACCGGTAACCATGACCACGCGGTTCTTGATGAACTGGGCGATCTCGTCGACGTCCAGCGTGACCGGTGCGCGGCCCAGCAGGTCGTTGATGTCGACTTCGCGGATCTGGCCGTATTGCGGCTTGCCGGCGATCAGGTCCGAGATGGCCGGCAACGTCTTGAAACGCAGGGCCGTACCCTGGCACAACTCGACGACGCGGCGCATCTGGTCGCGTGTGGCCGATGGCAAGGCGATAAGAATCTCGTCCACGTCCTGTTCGTCGCAAACGGCCTTGACCTGGTCGATGCCGCCGAGGACCTCGATGCCGTGGATCTGGCCGCGCCATTTCGACCGATCGTCGTCCAGGAAACCAACCACGCGATAGTTCAGCGTCGGCAGGCGCAGGATCTCGCGGACGACGTTCTCGGCGGCGTTTCCCGCCCCGATGATGAGTAGACGCGGCGCGACCATGTCAACCGCCGGGCCGATCTCCTCGTAGTACAGGCGCACGGCAAAGCGTGCTCCGCAGATCAGCGCGATCGTGCCGGCAAAGTCGATCAGGAAGACGGAATCCGGAAAGCGGTCGGCGCCGCCACCACCGAAGAAGTTGATGGTCAGACCGAACAGCCGCGCGTTGGCCAGCAGGTAATACAAAACGAACGCGCAGAAAAACCCGAGCCAGGCGGCACGCGTGACCTGGAAGACGTCGCGCAGGCTAACGTAACGCCACCACCCGCGATGCAGCCCCATCCACGTGAAGATCGCCAGCTTGATCGCCACAACCGGCACGAGCAGCGGCAGGAAAAACGGTTTGAACCAGTCACCGAACTGCTTGAAGTTGTACGCGACACCGAACGCGAGGAACCATGCCAGGACAAAGAGAATGAGATGCGCGCCGACGCTCAGAAGCGCGCGGTGCGTCCGTGCCCACATCCACGGGCCGTTGTTGTTCTGCTGGTCGTTGGCATCATCCATAGGATCGTTGCACCGCGAATCGCGCCGCCTACTCCAGTACCGATGAGAGTGTGGCCTGGAAAACCTCAACGCGTTCGAGGCCGTTGCGTCCAGCGGCATATGTCACCGCGCGATCCAGTGCCGCGCGCGCGCGACCATCCTGCCCCAAGACCCAGGCGCAATACGCCTGGACTGTCTCGGCCAGCGTGGAGTTCGCGTTCGACTCGCCGATTCTGATGTAACGCTGCATCTGGCGGTCGAGGAACGCGGACCGCCCACTGGTTTCGTCAAAATCGCCGAACTGCTCGGCCAGCTTTCGGCGGTCGCGAAATACATCCGGCCCGCGTTCGGCGACTGCATACAGGTTCTCAACCGCAACCTGAAGTTGCTCACCCTCAAGGGCCGCGTGGACACTTAGCAACATCAACATCTGGTCGCCGCGGTTTAGCTGGTGAGCGGAGCGCAGGAGGCAGGTCGCCTCCGCCAGTCGCTCGATTCGATCGGGCGCGTTGGGCGCCGTTGCTCTCTTGAAGGCGACGTAGGCCTGCCTCTCGATTTTCGAGACCCGTTCCTCGCTGAGTGTCGTCACACGCTCCGACCATCCCATGTCACGGAGCGCCGACGTGGCCAGTGTCACCTCTTCTTGTCTGTTCCAAGCGGCGGGCTGCAAGCCGAACACGCGGTGAAACGCCGTCGCAGACTCGGTGGGAACACGAATCGGCGTAACGAGCGGCGGGAGTTCGTTCAGCAAGTCAAGCTGGGCATCCGAAGTCGACGTGCTCGTCGCGATTCGCAGGCCGCTGATGTCGCGCAACGTCGCTTCGGTTCC
>JAFGRR010000454.1 GCA_016935035.1 Phycisphaerae bacterium
CCGACCGCCATCCTCACCAAGGCCGACGGCAAGGTCCTGCGCGCCATCCCCGGCAGCGACCTGGTCTACATCGACCTCGGATCGAACGACGGCGTCAAGGTCGGCATGGGCTTTGAGGTCTTCTCGAAGGTCGATATCCCTGAGGGTCTGCGCGGCAAGGCCTCGCTTGAAGTTGCCACGGTCATGTCTGACACGGCTGAGTGCCGTGTGACCCGCTCGACGCCGAGCAAGCCAATCATCGAGGACGACCTGGTCGTCAACATCGCCTTCGAGCGCAACCGGCTGCCCAAGTTCGTCGTCAAGGGCGACTGCGACCTGGACTATGACGGCCAGCCCGATGGCGAGAACGGCCGCGAAAAGGTTGCCGGCCTGATCCGCCAGTGGGGCGGCCAAGTCGCTCCGGAACTCGACGAAACCACCGACTTCGTGGTCATCGGCACCGCCCCGTTCGTGCCGGTTATACCGGTTGGCGAGACCGCAACGGCGACCATCATGGCCCAGGCCGACGCCGCCAGACTCGCACGCGTCGACTTCCAGGACCTCATCGCCCGCGCTAACGCCACCTACATCCCCGTCATAACGCAGAGCCAGTTCCTCTTCCTGACCGGCTACGCGCAGGGGCTGTTCGGCGAGCAGTAGACAAGTGACATGCCGGCGACCTTCGGATACGCCGGCTCGACAATCCCAACAGAACCACACCGGCCGCCGCTCCAGGCGGCCGGTTGCCTTTCGCCATCCCAACCAGCGCGATATAACATCCCTCGGACGATTCGCGCCGCGGACGCACGACGCAAGAGTGAGTGTACTTGCGGTGCCCCTCCGCGTGCCACGGCCCTGTGAGCCGTGCGGTCAGACGCCAGCGAACGCCGGATCGGCCATAGATCTGTTCTAGCGCAGGGACCCACACACGATGAGCATCCTCGTCAACAAGGACACACGCGTCATTTGTCAGGGTATCACCGGCAACGCCGGCGCTTTCCATACGGCACAGTGCCTCGAATACGGCACGAAGATCGTCGGCGGCTGCACGCCGGGCAAGGGCGGCATGACGTCCGAGCACGGTCTGCCGGTCTTCGACACCGTGCACGAAGCGGTCAAGAAGACCGGCGCTGACACGTCAATGGCGTTTGTGCCGGCGGCGTTCGCGGGCGAAGCCGCCATGGAAGCCGCCGACGCCGGCATCCGGCTCATCGTGCTCATCACCGAGGGCATCCCCACGCTCGACATGGTCAAGGCACGCAAGTACCTCGACGATCGCGGCGTGCTGCTGGTCGGGCCGAACTGCCCGGGCGTCATCACTCCCGGCCAGTGCAAGATCGGCATTATGCCCGGCTATATCCACAAGCCGGTCAGTCCAGGCACCAAGACCGTCGGTATCATTTCGCGCAGTGGCACCCTGACGTATGAAGCCGTCTGGCAGTGCACCCAACTCGGCTATGCCCAGAGCACCTGTGTCGGCATCGGCGGCGACCCGGTCAAGGGGCTCAACTTCATCGAGCTGCTCGACATGTTCGAGGCCGACGATGAAACGGACGGCATCGTCATGATCGGCGAGATCGGCGGCACTGACGAGGAGAAGGCCGCCGAGCACATTCGCAAACGCATCAAGAAGCCGGTGGTCTCGTTCATCGCCGGCCAATCGGCCCCGCCCGGCAAGCGCATGGGCCACGCCGGCGCGATTATCTCGGGCGGCGAAGGCACCGCCCAATCCAAGATCGCCGCCCTGCGCGAAGCCGGCATAACCGTCTGCGACAGCCCGGCCGATATCGGCAAAGCGGTGGCGAAGATCCTGGGATAGGCCACCCGGCTACACCAATGTGAAACCGCCATGCTCGTCACGCGCCGAACCACAAGCTGGGTGGTAATCATCGTCGTTGTGGCGTCGACCTACCTGATGACGTGTTTTCTCAGGTTTCCTGAGCCGGTCAAACAGGCTGTCACAGCACTATTCGAAGGCACCGGCGGACTGTTCAGCACGAAGCTGCCACGCTCCTGGCTCACAATCGCCGTTGTCGGCGGCATCATGGCATGGGCCGGCGGGCTGCGCGCCAGGGACGTCGGGCTGCGCTGGGCCGGCGTGGTGCCGGCGCTCCTGTTCGCGATCGCCATCTGGGGCACGCTGCAAGTGTGCCTGCTGCTGACGGCCATCAGCGACGGCGGGCCGATCACCCTGCACCCGAGCTGGTCCGCCGGCTGGCGACACCAGGTCGGCGACGCGCTCGGCAACACGTGGGGCGTTGCGCTGTACGAAGAGATCGTTTTCCGGGGCTTCCTGCTGACGCAACTCACGCTGAAGCTCACCGAACGACTGCGGCGGCCGCGGCTGGCGCTGGCACTGGCACTCGTGATCGCACAGGCGCTCTTCGCACTCGCGCACATCCACGCTTACATAAGGCACGACGTCCCGCTCTGGGACATGCCGCTGCCGCTGGGTACATCGTTCTTCTTCGGCCTGCTGTTCGCGTTCGTCTTTCTACTCTCCGGCAACCTGCTATTCGCCGTCGTCACGCACGGCCTGCTGAACGTGCCGCTACCAATGATCGACGCGTTTTTCCCCGACTGGTTCTCGATCCCGCTAATCGCCGCCGGCTGGATGACGGTCGCGTGGCTGGTGGGTCGACGACAGCGGGGCAAGGATCCACAGCATCTTTGACGGCGATATTGACGCCATCGTCCCGAGCGGCCCAAGGCGCCGCCCGATCACTTGCCGCCGCC
>JAFGRR010000455.1 GCA_016935035.1 Phycisphaerae bacterium
CGCTCGCACGCCCGGCTGATCGGCGGGTTCATCTGGGACTGGGCCGACCAGGGTCTGCGCGAGAAGGCCGCCGACGGCAGCATGTTCTGGGCCTATGGCGGCGACTACGGTGACGACCCCAACGACGGCAATTTCTGCTGCAACGGCCTGGTTCAGCCCGACCGCACGCCCAACCCGTCACTGTACGAAGTCAAGAAGGTCTACCAGCGAATCCATGTCACGCCGATCGATCTGGCGGCGGGGGTCGTGGCGGTCGAGAACGAATACGACTTCGTCACCCTTGGCTTCGTCGAAGGCGCCTGGGAATTGACCTGCGACGGGGCGGTTGTCCAGCAGGGCAAGCTACCGGCGCTGACGCTGGCGCCGAAGGCCAGGCAGAATGTCGCGATCCCGCTCCAGAGTCCCCAGCCCTTGGCGGGTGCGGAATACTGGCTGAAGGTCACATTCACGCTCGCCCAGGACATGCCTTGGGCCGAGCGCGGGCACGTGATGGCGTGGGACCAGTTGCAGGTTCCCGTCGCCGTGCCGGCGGTGCCGGTGGCGGACTTGGCTGCGATGGGCGCGGTCGAGCTGCGTCAGGAAGCCGATGCCTATACCGTGTCCGGCGCGAACTTCACGGTCGCCGTCGGCAACCGTAGCGGCGCGATCGAGTCTTTGGTCTTCAACGGCACCGAGCTGATGGCGTCGCCGCTGGTGCCGAACTTCTGGCGCGTACCGATCGATAATGACAACGGCAACGATATGCCACAACGGCAGGGTGTCTGGCGCAACGCCGGTCCCGGTAGGACGGTCGAATCGGTCAAGGCTCAACAGATCGCCCCCCAGATGGCAAGAATCACTGCTGTCGCGACGCTACCTGTAGGTGAAGGGACGCAGTACGTGACCACGTACGACGTCTACGGCAACGGTGACATTCTCGTCGCGGTCAGCCTGAACCCGTCGGGTGACAACATCCCCGACCTGCCGCGTCTGGGCATGCAGATGGCGGTGCCGGCGCCGTTTGCCACGATGAGCTGGTTCGGTCGCGGTCCGCACGAGAGCTACTGGGACCGCAAAACGGGCCAGGCCGTCGGCCTGTACTCGGGCCCGGTCGCAGAGCAGGTTCACGTCTACGTCCGGCCCCAGGAGAACGGCAATAAGACCGACGTCCGCTGGCTGATCCTGACCGACCAGAACGGCAACGGCCTGATGGCGATCGGCGCGCCGCTGCTGGATGTCAGCGCCTGGCCTTTCAGCATGGCCGACCTGGAGCAGGCCCGACACATCAACGATCTGCCCCGGCGTGACTTCATCACGGTGAACCTCGATTATAAGCAGATGGGCGTGGGCGGCGACGACAGTTGGGGCGCACGAACGCATCCCGAATACACGCTGCCGGCCAAGCCCTATACTTACCGCTTCCGCCTGCGGCCGTACAGTCTGGAGATGGGCCCGACGCGCACCCTCGCCCGCCAGGGCCTGCCGAGCGCAGACTGATCGTCCGTGGCACGGTCTACCGCTGTAGGACGTGACAGTGCGTTTGCAGGAGCCCGCGGAGGTCGACCAGTTCGTCCTCGCTGCCCAGGTAGCTGCGGAGGTAGCTCAGCATCGCGTCCGTTTCCGCGGCCCGCGTCGGATAGGCGAAGAGGTACTTCACACAGCCATCGACCGCGGCGATTGCGTCGCCGGCGGCCTTGGCCTGCTGCACCTGTGTGACGAACCGGTAGCCGTGCTTGCTACAGGCCGTGTCGAGGATCTGACGCAGCTTGCCCATCATCAGGTTTGCAGTCGCTTCGAGGAGCTTGGCGTCGTCGGGGAGCTCCAGCGGGTCTTCCTGCACGTTGCGCGCCGGATCGGCAGAGACGAATTCGTCCGACGCCGCTTGCCGGCCCTCAATCCGCTCGGCCAGCAGCAACTCGCCTGTGGCGCTATCGAGCAGCTTGACCATGCAACTGATCTGTGCCGTCCATGTCACTGTCTGGATCGGGTAGGTGTGCTTGACCATGTTCGGGACCAGCACCTCACGCGGCGTCGCGGCGGCTCGCAACTGGGCGGTGCCCAACTTGGTCGCGGCGTTCACCAGCCGCTGCCGCGCCTCGGCCACGTCGGCCTGGGCCCGGCGCTTGCGAGCCTGTGCGTCGGGATCGGCGGGGTTGGCCCTGTCGTAGCGCGCCAAGCGGGCTTCGGCCTCCGCCAGGACTCCGCGGGCGTGTTCGAGCTCGTTGACGGCCGCGTCGACCTCGGCCGTGGCCTGAACGTGGTCGGGATTCGGCTCGGGTCGGAACCCGTCCTGGTAGACCGACTCGCCTTGCCCGGTTTGTTTCGTCTCGCTCGTCACCCTGCTGTCGAGCACCTGCCCGGCCAGCACCGCGTCGTCGCCCGGCGCCGCCTCGGCCTGGTTCCCGGCCCGTTGCACCAGCACGACGTTGGCCGGCTTGGCGCGCATCAGGTGCTCCAGCGCCGCCGCTTCGAAGAGGTTCGCTACCGCCTGGTGCTGGGCGGCCGCTTGAAAACCGACGAAGTCGATCGTATACCGCACCTGCTGCTGCACCTGGCCGATGGCCAGGCCGAGTTGGCGCTGCGCCTCGAAGAGCGTGGGCTCGTAGCCGAGGGCCATCGTCGCGTGCAGCGCGGCGCTGCCGGCATAGCCGCTGGCCAGGCACTGCTGGGCGATCTCCAAGTGACTGGCGGCCAACTGCGACTTGGCGTCTGCCACGAGCGCCTCGACGCCGCCGTGACTCGGCAGCAAATCCTGGCTCTTGCGGAACAGCTTCAACGCGGCGGCGTACTCGCCTGCGCTAAGCGTCTCGCGGCCCTGGCCGAGCCACTGGTCGCACACCCCGCGGCGCGCTTGATCCAGCAGACCCGACAGGTCGGGTTGCGACGGGTACAGCCGCTGAGCCTGCTGGAGCACGCGCAGCGCTTCTTCGTAGTCCGTTTGCTGTAAAAGTGTCTGTCCCCGCGCGATCAGTCCCGCTGCCTCGCGCCGATTCGCAACGGTCTTGATGAGGTCCTTCGCTTCGCTTCCACCGGCGCGATAGATCAGCGCCGACTGCGCTTCGGTCTCGACCGCGGCCAGATCGTTGTCGAGGAGCTTCTCCTGCGCGCGAGCCAGGTAGTATTGATACGCCCGCTCTTGAATCTGTTTGAGGTCGCCTGTGC
>JAFGRR010000049.1 GCA_016935035.1 Phycisphaerae bacterium
AGATCTACCTGAAGCGCGAGGACCTGAACCACACCGGCGCGCACAAGATCAACAACGTCATGGGCCAGGGCCTGCTCACCAAGCGCATGGGTAAACCGCGCGTCATCGCCGAGACCGGGGCTGGACAGCACGGCGTCGCGACGGCCACCGCCGCCGCCGTTCTCGGACTCGAATGCGTCGTGTACATGGGGGCCGAGGATGTTCGGCGTCAGGCACTGAACGTGTATCGCATGCGTCTGCTGGGAGCCACGTGCATTCCGGTTGAGAGCGGGCAACGGACACTCAAGGACGCCATCAACGAGGCCATGCGTGACTGGATGGCCAGCGTTGATAACACGCACTACCTCATCGGCAGCACCATGGGCCCCCACCCGTTCCCCACGATTGTGCGCGATTTCCAATCCGTCGTCGGTCGCGAAGCCAAGGAGCAGATTCTCGCCCAGGAAGGTCGCTTGCCGGATGTCATACTGGCGTGCGTCGGGGGCGGCAGCAACGCGGCCGGAATCTTCTATCCGTTCATCGAGGATAAGAACGTCAGACTGATTGGCGTCGAGGCCGGCGGCGAGGGGCTCAACACCAACCGTCACGCCGCAACGCTCATGAGGGGTCGCCCCGGCGTGCTACACGGCATGCACACCATTGTCCTACAGGATGACGACGGGCAAACCGCGCCCGTGCACTCGGTCTCGGCCGGCCTGGATTATCCCGGCGTCGGCCCCGAGCACGCGCACTGGCACGCGACGGGGCGTGCGGAATACACGGCGGCGACGGACCAGGAAGCCCTCGATGCGTTCTCGCTGCTATCGCGGCTGGAAGGCATCATTCCCGCACTCGAGTCGGCACACGCTGTCGCGCACGCTGTCAAACTCGCGCCGCAGCTTTCGCGCGGCACGCTGATGGTCATCAATGTCAGCGGTCGCGGAGACAAGGACTGCGTCGAGGTCGCGCGTCTCACCGGCGAGACACTCGGCTGACCGCGTCGACCCGGCATCGCCAATGTAGCGTCATCGAATTCGGCTTGGCAAAACGAGCCATGGGGCGCGCGTCTGTCCCACACTCACGCCGCGCGCCGAGCCCTGATGCAATCCACTAGCCACCATGGGCTGTAGCAGATGAAGATCAGGGCGGTGCCGAGGGCGGCGAGTGGCAGCAGCGACCATGGCCAAGGGCCGAGCAGGTCGATGATCGAGGCGTTTTCAGGCGGCCCCCACAGGTACATGTAGTTCGCGCCGATCAGGCCGTCGACGATGAAGATGACGATAGCCAGACAGAGCGTGACTACCCAGATCCACTTCCACGAACCCGGCCGTGGCCTCATCCTAAAGCCGAACGTCAGCACGAGTGCCCCACTGACAATGCCGCCGTGCGCCGCGAAGTAATAGAAGTACGACGGACTGGGAAAGTGTCCGGTCACGTCGGGCGTGAGAATCGCCTGGAGAGTTCCGCCAAGCCCCCAGAAGTAGGTGAGTTCATACAGTCGCTGCGTCGCAGGCCCCGGCATCGCGTCACGGCAGGCGAACACAATGGCCAACGCGACGACGTAGACGCCGATCGAGCAAACGTGCAGCGGAAGCGAATCCTCAAGCGTCCACGTGCCGGTCGCGATCTCGTACACCTGCTGAAAAACCGCGCCGCCAACGGTCAGGAGCGTAACCACGCTGGCCGCAGTCCAGCGCGTGCGGCGCTCCGTGGGTCGCCCAACCGACCGGCGCAGTAGCACGATCAGCCCGATCGTCACCGCCGCAATCGCGGCGAGCGCACCGTTGTGTTCTGGCGAAAAGAGGACAAATGTGCCACGCGCCAACATGGCGGAATTGTACAGAGAAGAATGGATGAAGGGACGGAGGGACATAGGGATGAAGGGGACGACCAGTTCCGCGTGCCGCCCCATGTAGCAACCGTCGTCTCACCAGCGCCCCACGTAGCGGCCGACGTCTCGTCGGCCGTCTTCACGTCTGCGACATCCACATGCTCACCGAATTCGAACAAAAAAGGCGGCCGACGAGACGTCGGCCGCTACAGTGCTTGTCCCTGTTGTGCTACGCGGCTTAGCGCGCCAGGTCGTTGCGCACCCACGTAACGCGCGCGTCGTTCTCTTCGGTGCCTGACACCACGACCACCAAATCGATGTCGCCGTCGCCGTCTAGGTCGCCGTAACCCAGGTTGCCCAGGTCTCCGACCGGGTCATAGTCGGCAATCAGCGCCGGCGCCCACTCATCGCGCGGATTCCCGGTCGATTCGAAGTAGCGCAACGCCCCCGCCGTCGCGCCGACAACCAGCTCATTGCGCCCGTCGAGATCAATGTCGACCACGAGCACGTCGCGCGGCTCGAAGTTCTCATACGTGACGATTGGATAAGTGCCCCAGTCGTACTCGCGTTTCGGCCCGGTCGCGGGCTGCTCGAATAATATGACCTGCATCTGGGCGCTGCCGCTGGCGACGATGTCGACCAGTCCGTCACCGGTGATGTCGGCGAGGTCAATCGACCAAGCGTCACGCACGCTGCCGACACGCCACTGCTGCCAGAACGTGTCCGAGCTGAGATAGGTGGTGCCGGCAACAAGCGGGTTCTCGAACCAGGCGACCTGGGCGTTGTTGTCGTTGCGAGCCGCGGATACGAGGTCGAGGTCGCCGTCGTTGTCCAGGTCGTATGCCATCAGGCCTGACGCTCCGTCTCGATCGAGGCGTTCCTGCCGCTCATGCTTGCCGGCGCTGATCGATGACCACTCGTGCCCGTCGCGGGCACCGCCAGGATTGAGAAAGACGATTACGTCGCCGTCATAGATGTCGATCGGCTCAACCGGTGCCTCGGGCCGCGGCTCAAGATGGATCAGGAAGAAACGCGAGGCCGCGATGTCGTTCCAGCCATCATTGTCGAAGTCGCCGATCTCCACGTCCGTGTAGTTCGACTCGACCGTAACGACGTAGTCGTCGAGGTTGATCGTGCCGCCGGCCACCTGGTTCACAGTGGCCTGGATGGCGGCGTCATCAACCGCGGCGGCACTGGCATCGATGCGTTCGTAGAGGGTGTCTTCTTCGTCCTGGTTGCCCCAGCCGCGAAGGTAGTACGGCCCCTCGGCCGGCTGGCGGTAGTACCAGACGGCCTCGGCAGCGCCGCCGACGATGTCCAGCAGCCCGTCTCCATCAATGTCGCCGACCGCAACGTCGGACAAGTCGCGCATGTCGCGTTTGCTGTCGAGCGTGAGGCTGAAGAAATCCGTCGTGCCAACATCACCCTGACTGAGCAGAATCTGGATGACCGCCTGGTCGGCGCCATAGGCCACGACTGGGTCAATCTTGCCGTCGGCGTTGAAGTCGACGCCAAAGGCGCGCCGCCCCCGCCCGTCGCCGAGATCCAGGTACGTAACGGTTGTGACCGCCGTTCCGTCCGTGAACGTGCGCGCCAGGACGAGGTTGCCCGTGAACGTGGCGGCGGCGGAGACGCCGGCGGTCACCGACGACGTGTCATCGACGCAGCCGGCCACCATCAGGGCCAATGTCACAGCGGTCAAAGCGGCGAGGATCTTAGGCAGCGTGCTATTCGGGCGCATGCTCATCGCTCCGGGTCAGGGCCTGGGCGCATACCAGCGGCACTTTCCAGATATGCCGCCGTGTTTATCGGGTCGGATGCCTGGACCCCGCGCTTTAGCGCCGCGCTCGGATTGACGCAGCCAGATCGAACGGGAGATGGTGCGGAAGGATCAAGGGGCGGGAGCCGGCACGGGCCTGGGTCCCAGAATAACTGGTTCCAACCTGCGCACGGCAGCCAAGACCTGCTCGGTCGTCAGGTCACGCATGCACGAGCAATCGGAGCAGACGCGTTTATAGCATGGGGCACACGACGCCGGAGATGTCACAATCCGCGCATTGCGACTGTACGGACCGCAGCGGGCCGGATCGGTCGGACCGAAGAGCGCAACCATCGGCTTGTCGAGGGCGGCGGCAATGTGCATGGGGCCGGAATCGTGGCACACCACGCATGCAGCCAACTGTAGCAAGGCCGTCAACTCGCGCAGGGATGTGCGTCCGACCAGATCAACCACCGGCGTTGAACAGCCGGCGAGGACTTGGTCAGCGACGGGACGTTCGTCCGGCGCTCCCAAGAGCACGGTCGGCCGACCGGTCTCGTCATGCAGCCGGTCCATCACTTCCGCGATGCGTTCGGGCAACCAGCGCTTGGTGGCCCAGCGCGCCCCGGGGATAACGGCGGTGAAATCGCTCACGGCGCATCCATCGGCCTCGGCAAGCAACACACGGGCGGCTTCGATCTCGTCCGTGCGCAATCCCAGCGGGAAAGCGGGCCGGATGACGTTTAGCCCTAATGTTTTTGCCAGAAACAGGTTGCGATCAACCGCGTGGCGGATGTGCCGGGGCGGCGTTACTCGGTGTGTGTAGAACAGCGACGCGAACTCACGGGCGTTCTGGAACCCAATGCGGTGCCGTGCCCCGCTGACGAGCGCCAGAAAGCCGCTACGAAAGAGCCCCTGGAGATCAACCACCAGATCGAAGCGGCGTTCACGCAACTCGTGGACGAATCGCCCAAACGCCCCAAGAACGCTCACGCGGCGGTGCATCTGGCCGTAACTTCGCCGGTCGAACAGGATGACCTCGTCCAGGAGCGGATGCCCCTCGATCAATGGGGCAAACCCATGGTTAACCAGCCACGCGATGTGCGCATCCGGCCGAGCGGCTCGCAAGGCCGCCAGCACCGGCAGCGCGTGCACGATGTCGCCCAACGAACTGGGCTTGATGATCAGGATGCGTCGCACGGCATTGTGGTCTAGGATTCTGGCCGGCATGGCGTGATTATACCCACTTCGCGTAGCGCAGTAATCCGCCACCAGTAGCGTCGGCCCCCTGCGGCCGACGTGTGACGCCAAAGATGCCCCCGCGGTAGCGTCGCCGCCCGCGGCTTACGTGGAACGCCACCAACGCCCCAACGTCCCCCGTTAGCGCCGCCTTTATACAAGACTGCCCCAGACTTAACGCCCCCTTAACACAGCCGAGGTATCAACGAGGCGCGTGAACTCGGCGTCGGGGCGCCGAACGCGTTGGTAACCACAGGACTACCCTCCTGAATGGAAGGACTGTCGTGAGCAAGCACCGCGTTTCTCACTGGGCGACCACGCTGTCGGCGTTGGTCGTGTTGATTAGCGCCGGATGTGGAGGCAACCAGCAACAGAAGCAAAAGCAGAAGGCGGTCAGGATCGACGGGTCCAGCACCGTGGCTCCGATCACGATGGCGGCGGCTGAGATGTACCACGAAAAGCAGCCGCGCGTGCAGGTGACCGTGGGTATCTCAGGCAGCGGCGGCGGGTTCAAGAAATTCCTTGAAGGCCGAGCCGACCTGAGGACCGACATCAACGACGCCTCACGCCCCATTAAGCCATCGGAGCTGGAGCTGGCGAAGAAGCTCGCCGTCGAGTTCGTCGAGCTGCCGATCGCGTACGACGGAATCGCCGTCGTGGTCCATCCGAGCAATGACTTCTGCGCGTCGCTGACGACGGAAGAACTGAGGCGCATCTGGGAGCCGGGCAGCCAGGTCAATAACTGGAAAGACGTTCGGCCGGGCTTCCCCGACCTGCCGCTGAAGCTGTACGCCCCCGGTACGGACAGCGGAACGTTCGACTATTTCGTCGAGGCGATCACGGGCAAGGAGAAGTCCTGCCGCAGCGACTTCACGCCGAGTGAGGATGACAACGTGCTCGTGCAGGGCGTTGCCGGCGACCATGGCAGCCTCGGCTACTTCGGCTTCTCGTACTACGAATCCAACCAGGACAAGCTGAAGCTGCTGGCAATTGACAACGGCAACGGCCAGCCGGTGACACCGAGCCTCAAGACCATCGCGGACGGCACCTACGCCCCCCTTTCGCGGCCGCTGTTCATGTATGTCAACGTCGAGGCCGGCAAACGCCCGGAGGTGCGCGCGTTCATGGAGTACATCTTCACAAACGCCAAGAGCATCGTCGAGCATCCGCGCGTCAACTATGTCGCGCTAAGTGACGCCCTCTACACCGCCATCTGGAAACGCTTCGAGAGCGGCACCACCGGCACCTTGTTCAACGATCCAGCGAATAAGAACAAGAGCCTGGCGGAGCTGTACGGCACCGGCGAGTGACACGCGGCGGATGATTGCATGCCAGGCATGTTTCGCAAAGCCAAGGAATCAACGATCCACCTGCTGCTGCTGCTGTGTGCGCTGATTTCAATCGTCACGACAGCCGGCATCATCTGGGTGTTGTTCAGCCGATCGGCGGGCTTTTTCGCCGAGGTTTCGCTGGCCGATTTCTTCCTGGGCACGCGTTGGACGCCGCTGCTGGAGCCGCGCCACTTCGGCGTGCTGCCGCTGGTCAACGGCACGGTGCTGGTGGCCGCCGGCGCACTGCTGATCGCGGTCCCGGTCGGGCTGGCGACGGCGATCTTCCTGAGCGAATACGCCCCTCCGTGGTTTCGACAGATCGCCAAGCCGGTGCTCGAAGTGCTGGCCGGCGTGCCGACGATCGTCTACGGCTTCTTTGCCCTGACGTTCGTAACGCCGCAGGTCTTGCAGCGCATCTGGCCGCAGACCGAGATCTTCAACGCGGCGTCGGCGTCGATCGTGGTCGGGATCATGATCATCCCGACCATTTGCTCGCTGTGCGACGATGCGCTGCGGGCCGTGCCACGCTCGCTACGCGAGGCTGGCTACGCCCTGTCGGCGACCAAACTCGAAGTCTCAACGCGCATCGTCCTGCCCGGCGCCCTGTCTGGTGTAGTGGCGGCCGTGCTGCTGGCGCTGGCCCGGGCGATCGGTGAGACGATGGCGGTAACGCTGGCCGCAGGCATGACGCCGCGCATGATGCTCAATCCGCTACAGAGCATCCAGGCGATGACTGGCTACATCGTGCAGGTCAGCCTGGGTGATACGCCGGCGGGCACGATCGAGTACAAGACGATTTTCGCCGTCGGCGCCACGCTGTTTCTCATCACGCTCGGCATCAACCTGATCGCCCAGCGCGTGCTAAGCCGCTTCCGGGAGGCGTACGAATGAGCGCGGTGCCGGCCATGTTTGTCCCGCGTCTGAACCGGCGACGGCGGCTGGGGCGCATTTTCGCCACGGTCTGCCTGTTGCTAACACTCGGCGCGATGGCGATGCTGCTGCTGTTGCTGGGGGCGATCACGCGTGAAGCCTGGCCCTGGCTGACGACGCGTTTCCTGGCGAACATGCCTTCGACACTCAACCCCGAGACGGCGGGAATGAACAGCGCCATCTGGGGCACGCTGTGGCTCATCAGCTTCACCGCCCTTTTCTCGATACCGGCGGGCGTCGGCGCCGCGGTCTACCTCGAAGAATACGCCGGCGACAACCGCTTCACGCGTTTCATCAAGCTCAACATCGCCAACCTGGCGGGCGTGCCGTCGATCGTCTACGGGATCCTCGGATTGGCGTTGTTCGTGCGCTGGCTGCGTTTTGACCGCAGCGTCATCTCGGGCGCTTTGACGATGAGCCTGCTGATCCTGCCGGTAATCATCATTGCCACGCGCGAGGCGCTGGCGGCGGTGCCAAACTCGATCCGGCAGGCGGCGTTCGCCTTGGGGGCCACGCGCTGGCAGACGGTTCGGCATCACGTTCTGCCGGCGGCGCTGCCGGGCATTCTGACCGGGGTCATCCTGGCGTTGTCGCGGGCCATCGGCGAGACCGCGCCGCTCATCATGATCGGCGCGCTGACGTACGTTGCCTTCACACCCGGCGGATCGTTGCTGCACGACTACGACCATTCGGCCGGCGGCGTGTGGCAATGGTTCACAACTGCGATCAACGACCAGTTCACGGCGATGCCGATTCAGATATATGATTGGGCCTCGCGTCCGCAGACGGAGTTTCACGGGCTTGCCGCCGCCGGCATCGTTGTGCTGCTCGGCATATTATTACTGATGAACGCGACCGCCACGGGATTGCGCGCATGGCAGCAGAGGAAGAAGACGTGACCAGTGCCGCCGAACCAGCCATCGTGGCTCGACGCGCGACCCCGCCGGCGCCCGCCGTAAGCACGCGGCGGCGCAATGCCAGTTCGCCGCCGGCCGAGCCGGTCATCCGCACGGAGCAACTGAGCATCTTCTACGGCTCACACGAGGCGGTGCGCGGCGTGTCGGTGGATGTTCCGCCGCGGCAGGTAACGGCGATCATCGGTCCGTCAGGCTGCGGCAAGAGCACGCTACTGCGCT
>JAFGRR010000050.1 GCA_016935035.1 Phycisphaerae bacterium
CAACCCTGGCCGGCATTGTACGCGCGCGGCGACGAAATGACAGTGGAAGATGGCGACCGACGGTCACGGTTTTCGTGGCAAACGCCGCTGGAATCGGTCACGATGGGCGGTGAACATGGGTATGGCGACGAAGCAACGGAGCGAACAGCAAAGACGCGCCGATCCGAGCCCACCCAGTAATGGGCTGATCAATCGCAGTGGCCAGTCGACCGGGCCGTTACTGGCCCGGCTCTGATCGCGTGAACAAGCCTCGATCGATCGCCGATTGCTAACCACAATATGCTCCTCGCTTCCGCTTCGGGTTCTGTTTTGGGGGGCGGACGTGGGCGTGGCATACTTGATGTGCGGCGTGCTACACTGGCGGCATATTGGAGTACCAAGGAGCACACATGGCGCAACACGAACCGCGGCGCACGCCACTCGCCCTGCTACCAACCCCGCTGATGAAGCTGGAGCGGCTGTCGCGCGAGTTGGGCGGCGCCGACGTCTGGATGAAACGCGACGATCTGACCGGCATCGAGTTCACCGGCAACAAGGTTCGCAAGCTCGAATACGTCGCGGCCGACGCGATCGACGCCGGCTGCGACACACTGGTCACCGAGGGCACGCCGCAATCCAACCATTGCCGGGCGACGGCGGCGGTGTGCGCGCGGCTCGGGCTGCGTTGCACGTTGCTGCTGCGGCCACCGGCACCGGTTCAGCCGCAGGGCAACCACCTGCTGGATGTGCTATTCGGCGCGGAGACGCGCTCATACGAGCGGCCCGACTTCGAGGCCCGGCGCGATGAGATCGTGGCCGAGGTTCTGGAGGACCTGCGGCGGGCCGGGCATACGGGGCGCTTCACGCCGATGGGCTCGTCGGAGCCGCTGGGTTGCTGGGGCTATATTCGCGCGCTGGCCGAGTTGGTCGAGCAGGTGCGCGACGCGAATATCAGCGCGTGCGACGTGGTGCTCGCGATCTCATCGGGTGGGACGTATTGCGGGCTGCTGCTGGGCAAGTGGCTGCACAAAGCAGCACATGTGAACCTGTGGCCGGTGCCGGTCAGCGACGACGTCCCGCACCACACGCGCGCCACGCTCGACCTCTGCCGCCGGACAATCGAGCAATACGAGCTACCGGTCTCGATCGACGAGTCGATGGTGCGCTTCATCGACGGCTACGTCGGCGAGGGCTACGCGATTCCGTACAACGAGGACATCCGCGCGATCAACCTGCTGGCGCACACCGAGGGCATCATGCTCGACCCGGTATACACCGGTAAGGCGTTCGCCGGTTTCCTGGACGCCGTACGCGATGGACGTCTGGGCCGCGAACGGCCCGCAATCTTCCTGCACACGGGCGGCGTGTTTTCGGATTTCGCCTGGCCGCGTCTGCTGCTGGGCGGCGTGGGTGGTGATGAGTGAGCGACGGAGCGACGGAGCGACGAAGAGAAAAGCAGAGGCACCACGATTCGAGATCTGGCGGAAACTAGGGGCCTATTCAGAGTGCAAGCATGCAGCCAGAAGTGACAGAGGTGCGTAACTGCCGGCTCTCGAGCGGCAGGCAACCCACCACCATAGCCGGCCGGCCCGGCGATCATGTAACACGATCCCATGCCAGATCGCCAGTGGGCCCGGCTTCCACAGTCTCCAGGGCTCTGTTGGCGTCACATGACACTAAGGGCGCAGTGCGACACGCAGCTTCTCCGTCAGGGCCATCAGCCGCGTGTGTGAGTGCATCGCGCAGAAGTACTCGCGTCCGCCGGCCAGTCCGTCCCGTGCCAGCAGAGACTCCAGCCGCCGCGCTTCCTCAGCCAGCACACTCGGACGCTTCGGATCAATACGCAGCAACTCAGCATTCAGCGTGCGAATGCTCCCGAACACCCGCCGGCGCTCGCCATGCTCACTCGGACGGGTCCGCCGCAGGTCGGCCGAACGCTCGATAAGCGCCGCCCGTGCCGCCAGCATTTGCTTCGGTACGCCACCAACGTAGCGCTGCGGGTTGAATCTCACGTCGCGCACCGCCCGCACCGCCGCGTGAAACATCGCACGCGTCGTCCCGCTCGAAGGCAGCGGAAGCCGCAGTGTCGCGCTGACAACGCACATCGGCGGCGCTTCGACGCCGAAGAACCCCCGCACGAATTCGTCCGTCACCTCGTCGTACTTCGCCCCGCCGATGCCGTGGATGAACAGGTCGGCCATGAAAAGCCGCACGAAACTCGACAACATCAGCGCTCGCGGGCGCAGTTGCCAACCATTCTCCTCAAGCGAAAGCCGGCCCACATCAGACGCCAGACTCTCGAACGTCGGCCGGCCGATCGTCATGACGCGTTGCTGGTCAGAGTACAGCACCAGCGCGTCGCGCTCGCGCGACACGAACAGCCGCCCGCGCGGCACGCCACGCCGCTGTAGCCAAAATGGAAGCTCGACACGCTCGGCCTCGATCAGCAACGGCGGTATCGGTCGCCGCGGATTGCGAATGCCGCGCCGCGTGCGAACCATGTCCAGCGCCGCGTTGTAACAGGCCGCGAACTCGGCTGCATTCGACATCAGGTGCACGGCGAAGGCCTGGAACACCGGCGTTCGCGCCAGTTCCGACATTCGCAAAACTCGACCGCCGCCCAACCCCAGATTGCTTTCAACCGCGCCGTGCGCTCGTCGCATCGCTTCGCAGTAGTCCAGCTCATCCACCCCTTCCGCCAGCCAGGCCGCCGTGAACGCGGTCAGCAACGTCTCGTCGCTATCAGCAAGCAACGCCGCGATGGTGGCGAAGCAGTCCTTCCACGCTGCACGTGACGCCGCCGGCTGGCTCTCGGCCGGCAGACGCAGGTCGATCCCCGGCAGTGGGACATCTGTCCGCGTAACCACACCATCGACCACTTGTGGGACGCCGACGCTGCTCTCGCGCGGCACATCCGAATCCGCGATCAGAAACATCCACTGACCGCCAACGCGTCTCGCGAGCGAGTGATTCGCAATTGTCTTGGCCAACACCCCCGCATGCACGAACTCCGGCTGGTGCCCGGTCATGACAACCGGACCGTCCAGCCCAAGTTCCGCCCGCAACATTTGCCGCAGACTCCCGACCGTAGTGCCCAACAATGGAACGTCGCACAGCCGGCGTGCGTGGTCCTCCTCAAGCGCCGCCAGCACATGCCGCGCATGCGGCTCGACCAGGACCCCCATGTCGTCTGGAGGCGTCCGGAGATTCTTATGGTGGATCAACAGCGCGTCTGGCATCCGCAGAAGTCACAGGTTGTTGTCGCCATGCGCGTCGCCGCCACCGGCCGCAACTCACGCACGAAGACCTCCAGGTAGTGTTGCAGACGCGCTGCGGGGTCGTCCAGCGTTCCTCCGAAGGTGCGGCCCTTGTCGCGATAGATGCGCCGCACCGGAATCTCGCGCATCCGCAGCCCAGCGCGCGCGAAACGCGGCCAGAACTGTAGTGGAAACGCATAGCCCGGCTCATCCAGCGCCAGCCGTGTCATCGCCGCCACGCGATGGGCCTTGTACCCGCAGAACGAGTCTGTCAGCTTCAACCCCAACGTGCGTGACAACATCTCGGTCAGCAATTGGTTGATATGCCGGCGCTCGGGTGGAGGCGGATCATCGTCGGCGAATTCACGCAGATAGCGCGACCCGCTGACCAGGTCAACGTCGTCGCCCACCACCGCCGCGATGAACTCCGGCAACTGCGCCGGCTCGTGCTGCTCGTCGCAGTCCATCGTGATGACCCAGTCGTAACCGTGGCGGTCGCCGTATTGGAACGCGTCGATGAGACTCTGCCCATAGCCGCGATTCTCCGGATGATGAATAACCCGCGCGGCCGAATGCTCGGCCAGCAGCGCCGGTGTCTCGTCCGTCGAACCGTCGTCTATCACGAGCACATCGAGCCCGTACGGCGCCACCGCCGCCAACACGCACGGCAAGTGCAACGCCTCGTTATAGACCGGAATCGCAATCAGGCAGCGCATCTCATTGCCTCCGCCAGCCCCAGCGGCTTACATGGCATCCCATTCTGTACCAGTCTGATTCTTCTGGGCTGACCCGACAATGTCAAACCCGGGCTCCCGTCAGGATTCGCAGAGCGTCGGTGGCGATGAGGGCGGCAGCGTCCGGGCGGCCCAGCGCCGCGGTCGCCTGCCGTAGGGCATCGAGTTGCCGCTGGTTGCTCAGCAGCCGCCCCACCCGATAGCCAAGCAGCCGCATGTTGTTGACCTTGATGCCGGCACCGTGCTCCAGCAGGAAATCGCTGTTGCGGGCCTCCTGCCCCGGAATCGGGTTGACGACCACCAGCGGCACGCCGCAGACGAGTGCCTCCGACGCTGTCAATCCGCCCGGCTTGGTCACGACCAGGTCGGCGGCACGCATGAACTCGTGCATCTTGTCGGTGAAGCCGATCACGTGGATCGAACGCGTCTGCCGGCTGGCCTCGGCCTGCAACTGGCGGCACAATCGCTCGTTACGCCC
>JAFGRR010000456.1 GCA_016935035.1 Phycisphaerae bacterium
ATTCCGCGCCGGCGTGGTGCTCTACCGAGGGACGACGATCACGCCGCTCGGGGAAAAGCTGTGGGCGGTGCCGGTGTCGGGGTTGGTAGCAGGGAGCCGCTGAACGGGCGTGCCCAACTGTCGCGTGCGAAGTCGGCGCCGCGGAGATGGGCACAGAACTGGCGTAGTCGCGGACGCGGCAAGCGTCGGGGCAATTGCTGACAGCCACTGGTTCCTGCTACTGCCACGTAGGCCAGCAGCCGAGGCTGGCGCCTCTCCTACCTCTCGCTACTTCTCCAGTGCAGACTCCCCCTGTCAACCCAGTACTCGCGACCCCTGCCGAACCAGCGTCTATCCAAGGGCACTGACGGATCGCAATGGTGGCACACGACAAAGTCGTCACCAGGTTCAGCGGGATGATTCCAGGGATTGGCATACGAGAACACAACTGCGGATGCGAACGCCGCGTCCGAGTTCAACAATGAGTCGGTCGGAACCCCGGAACCGGACCGCTTTGGAAGGCTAACTCGATATGTGTGCCCTTCCTCGACTACTTCCAGGGTCTCGCGGTTGAGTGTAACAACGTCCGTGCCATACGCGTACATCGCACAGACAATGCGAGGGAGAGGTGGCTCGGAATACACGTGCGGGATTCGACCACCGTTAATCGCAATGATGACTGCGTCGTCGTCGCCAACAATGCCACGGGATCGGTATTTCTCAAACTTCCGGCGCTTTTCGGTAAATGCGCTTGCGTACCGAAGTATGATCTCCTCGTTGGGCATGTGACACACCTCGCCCGCGACCTCCTTATCTGGTGTGATGACCGGTACCGCGTCCGCCCCATTGCCGACAGTTGGAGCGATCGCCTCGATCCATATGCGGCGGCCCTGACCGCGTACGCAGAGGTCCGGCCCTTCCGCCGGACGCTCGTGCCGAGGAACAATGTCATGCCTGCAATCGAGAAGGACGCAGGCGAGGTACATCTCCCAAAACCGGGCTTGTAGATGGTCAACCAACTCAGTATCGAATTGGTCGTCGGCGTAACACAAGAACCGCTGGCGAAGCTCCGCCAGGTACAAGAGATCTTGCTCGCGCAGGCCGGGATACCGACTCGTCAGTCGGCATTCAAGTTCACGGGGCAGTCGCGGTGCACCGCTAGAGTCGTCTCCGTCGCCTGTAGGCATGGCTGGACCTCAATGAGTGCCTCTTCCAAGCATCACGGTCGGTTCACCAGTTGAGTACGGCAGGCACGTCAGACCACTAGTTTACACACATTCCGCCCGCAATCCATCAACCCGTCCACCGCCCAGTTCTACAGCCAACTCGGCAAGTAGACACACCGTCAGAGAACGTCAAACGGCTGAAAGCAACGCCGCTGGCCTCACCACGGACACCGCCCATAGATCCGCTTGATGAACGCCGCCATATTCGCCTGGTCCGGCGAGCCGCCGTCGCGCCAGAAGACCGGCTCACCTTGCTCGGCGAAGAGCTCGCGGCCCATGGTTTTGGCGGGGTAGCGGCGGGCTTCTACGTGGCCGTCTAGGAAGGCCATGGTGGAGCGGCCGTCGGGGTTGCCGGCTTCGTCGGTGCCGGGGGTGTGGCGGGTGGCGATGCGGTCGATGCAGTTGAAGCTGCCGTCGGGATAGTTGCGGTTAGTGTGGTAGTACGGGTGGTCCTCAAACATCGTGATCAAGCGCGATGACAGGAACATCACGCGCTGGCCCTTCGTGAAGGAGACCTTCTCCTGCCCGCCGGGCAGCGGGTTGTTGAGCGAGTCGGCGACGTAGGTGAAGTTGGTGAGTTGCTCGGGGGCCCGGTAGCCGATGTAGGCGTTCATCGAATAGCTGAGGCGGCCATTGCCGCCGCCGCCCTCGGGTGTGTCGGTCGAGGTGCCGGTTTTTTCGGCGGGACAGACGTAGACCTTCGCGTTGTTCAGGTATGTGAAGAGGGTGCCCTTGCCTGGAACGTCGGCTACGAACTCGGGGTCCTGGTCATACGGCTCTTGATACGCCGGTGTGTAGTTCATGGCGACGAGCCTATCGCGGGCGCCGTCCCATGTGACGCCCGCCGGCCGCGGCCACTCCTGGCCGAAGAGGACCTGCATCCAGAAAAGGCCATGCGTGCCGGGCAGCACATCCTGCTCGGCGACGTAGACCAGCATGCCGCTCATGAGTTGCCTCATGTTCGACTGACAGCTTATGCCGCGGGCCTGGTTCCGCGCTCGGGATAGGGCCGGCAGCAAGACGGCGATCAGCAGTGCGATGATCGCGATCACCACGAGCAGCTCGATCAGCGTGAACGCATTGCGGCGTGCGACCACGTCCCGGTTCTTGGTGCTGATGGTCATGCGCTACTCCGTTGCTGCCTGCCTGATGGGCCCAACCAGGAATGCGACACATTGGCAGAGTATCGGGGCGCGTGGTGGATGTCATCGTGAGTCGCCTGTCAGAAATCGTGGCGGCGACGCCGAGGATAAGCAACTGAGACCGGCACCACGGCGGACGCGGCTCCCAGTTCCCCAGACCTACAACGTGCCGAACGGACACTCCAATGAGAGCCCGAGCAGAAACGGGGGGTATATTGCCGTCAGTACCGAGTGGCGAGCAGCATCCCGCAAACCCCACACCCCGCCATACGCATCTTCTCAGTCGCCTTCGTCGCTTCGTACTCTATCTCAATCACCATCCGTTATCAGACCATCAACGGTTATCGGGCGAACTTACCAAGAATGACAGCAACGGGTGGGCCGGCCCGGGCTGGCCGTGGCGAGCAGTTGGGGGATGTTGGCAGTTGGCGGTATCGCCGCCTGCGGGCGTTGAGCGTGGATTGCATCCGCGCACGAATGGCCTGGCGGCCGCGGGATTCCTATGCGGACGGCACCAATGGCGGCACCGACACAGGAACAGAAAGAATCCATGCGGCCCGCCGCTTGATTATCGCATCTGCCGGTTCCTAAACCCTATTGACGGGCGAAGTAGGCAAGGAAGCGGATTGGGTGGCGCTGCGCGTTTAGGGCAGCGGGCCTGGGAGTCCGATGGGAAGGTTTGCCCATCGGGGACGGCCCTGTCAGCTACCCCGAACAAAGGAGGACGGCCCTATGGTGCGAATCGCGACAGTAATCGCCGCCGCCGCATTGTCGGTCTGTGCGTCGGCCGAACCGATCATGCCAGAGATTCTGGCCCATGACTTTAACTACGGGGCTTACAACACGAATAGCGGAATAGCGGAGTATCTGACGAACGGCAACCAGCCGGATACGCTCACGTACCACGCCACCGGCGGCACCACTACCGATCAGGAGGTGACCGCGTACTGGCCCACTTGGCCCACCCCGCCGGTGTTCCCGGTCCTTGACCTTTCACAGACCATGTTTGGCGGCGACTTCGGGCTCAGTGTGCAGTTCGACGGCCAGGACGCGCCGTATACGAATCCCGGCGGCGACGCCATCGACGTCAGCCTGACGGGCACCGGCGCCACGCCGGCGGGCCAGAGCGATCTGGTCATATACGGGACGATCATGACCGCGGCCGGGCCGATGGCTAGCGGGCTGCTATGGTCGCTGGATCTCCAAGACGTCGTACTGTACGGCCGCGCCGGCCAGAACAGCTACGTCGTTGAAGGCTTCGGCATGATTCTCGATTGTGAGGTCGCCGAGGCGTTCGGCTTGGTTGGGCAATACGGCTCATTCCGGGGCCACCTCGAGTTTGGCCCCGACGCCTTCGCCACCTGGATCGGCCCCGAGTACGACCCCATGCAGGCTACGAGCATCGACAGCGTACGAGCGAGCCTCTCGGGTGAGACCGGCTGGACGGCCGTCATCCCCGAGCCGACGGCGCTGGCGCTGCTCGGCATCGGCTTCGCGCTGATCCGCCGACGCTAATCAGACAACGTCAATCGCGGCTTCACCTGCCCCACCGCCTCTGTACCGAAGAGGTTGGGGCAGGTGAAGTCGCTGCATTCCCGAACACTACTGAATCAAACGTCGCCGAATCGCATAAGTCCGCGCTTCCGCGAGGCGTGCGGTTCGGCCACGCGCAAGTAGTCCGCGTACTGCACACATACTGTGGGCAACGTTGCCGACCAGAGCGCACGCGAGTACCATGCGGCACGCCCAAGGGGGCGTGAACGATGCCCAAGCGCAAGGATGCTCCGAACCAGATCGCCCTGTTCTCAAACGCCGTCCCGAACGGTTCGGCGACCGCGCGCCTGCGTCGGGCACTCTTCATCCCGGCGTTTCTCCAGGGGGAGGCGCGTAAGCGTGCCATCCACTACCAAGCGGAACTGGAAGCTGCTCAGACGGTATTGCGAAAATGGGCCGAACTCGCCACTCGCGGAACCCTCGACCGGAAGGAAACGGCCCTCGACGCCGAGTTCCTGCACGAGGTCTTTGGGGAAGCCCTGGGTTACCACCCTGTCACGGAAGGCTCGGCAAGCTACCGCTTGGAGCGCAACTTCACCGTGCCGGAGGTCGGGGTCGCCGATGGCGCGCTGGGCGACTTCTCGACGGAGCAGCGCCGTCCCCCTGTCGCCGTGATAGAACTGAAATCGGCGGGTACCAATCTCGACGCCGACCGGTTCAACGGCCGCACGCCGGTGCAGCAGTTGTGGGACTACCTGAACGCGATGCCGGACTGCCCTTGGGGCATACTGAGCAACTTCATCAGCATTCGGCTGTATCATCGTGACCACGGTTCACGCGCATTCGAGCACTTCACGCTGGTCGAGCTGACCAAGCCCGAGCGTTTCGCGGAGTTGTATCATGTCCTCGGTCCAGGGGGCCTTCTGCCGACTCGCGGTGTTCCGACACCGCGCGCCGTGGCACTGCTGGCGCGTACCGGCGAGCGTCAGCGCGAAGTCGGCGACGAGTTGTACGAAGCGTACAGCGCACACCGCCTGGAACTGATTCGGTACCTAAGCGGCAAGCTCGAGAAGCGGCTCGACTCGGCAATCGGCATTGCACAGAAACTGCTGGACCGCATCATCTTCGTCGCGTTTTGCGAGGACCGCGGCCTGCTGCCGCGGAAGATCATCGAGCGCACCTACGACCAGCTTCCGCCATTGGCGCGCGTCACGAATCCGCGCTGGCGCAACTTCCTGGACCTGTTTCATGCCGTCGATAAGGGACATCGCGCATTTGACCTTGACGAGGGCTACAACGGCGGCTTGTTTGCCCACGACCCTGAAGTGGACGACCTCGACCTCGACGATGATTGGACCGATTTCTTCCGCAGTGTCGGGCGCTACGACTTTCGTGACGAGGTCAACGTCGAGGTCCTCGGCCACCTGTTCGAGAAATCCGTAACGGAACTGGAGAAGATCCGCGCCGGCGGCCTCTTCGGCGGGGCGGAAACGCCCGACGCGGACACTCCCGAACCAACGATGCGGAAATCCGCGCAGCGAAAGCGCTTCGGCATCTACTACACGCCGCCGGCGTTCACCGACTTCCTCGTACGCCAGACGATCGGCGTACTGCTCCAGGAGCGTTTCGCCGAGGCCGGCGACCGGATCGGTGTGTGCGCGGAAGGTCGTTCCGACGACCACTCCTCGAAAGAGTCGCTGATGTACTGGCGGGAATGCCTGGCCATCCTGCGCGCCCTGAAGGTCTGCGATCCCGCCTGCGGCAGCGGAGCGTTTCTCATCCGCGCGTATGACTACCTCGAAGAGCAGTACGCGGACGTCATCGACAATCTGGCCGCTTGCGGCGACCGCGAGGCCGACAAACTGGCCGATCAGATCCCGGATCTGATTCTGACCGACAACCTCTTCGGCGTGGACCTCTCCCCCGAGGCCGTCGAGATAACGCAACTCGCTCTGTGGATCAGATCCGCCCGACGCGGACACACGCTCGCCAATCTGTCGAGCAACATCGTGTGCGGCAACAGCCTGGTTGACGACTCGGCGGTGCATCCCCGCGCGATGAACTGGGCGGCGGCGTTTCCCGCGATCTTCACTGTGGCTCAGCCGCCCTCGGCTGAGATCCAGACACAGCCGGCAGCGGCCGTGCCGCCCGCCGGCTTCGACTGTGTCATCGGCAACCCGCCGTGGGAGCGGCTCAAGCTACAGGAACGCGAGTTCTTCTCGCTGTCGGCACCAGAGATCGCCGGTGCGGTCAGTGCGGCGGACCGGCGACGTCTGATCGCCGCGATGGAGAGCGCCAACCCCGAACTGCACGGCCGGTACCTTGCCGCCCAGGCCAGCGCCGAACGAACGCTTGACTATGCGCGAACGTCCGGACGCTATCCGCTGACCGGCAAGGGTGACATCAACACGTACGTGCTCTTCGCGGAGCTGGCACGCGCCATCGTCGCCGCCGACGGCCGCGTCGGGCTGCTGGTCCCCTCGGGAATCGCCAGCGACAACACAACCAAGGAGTTCTTCAATACATTGATGAGCGAGCAGTCGCTGGTGTGTCTGTACGACTTCGAGAACAAGCGGCCGTTCTTCCCGGATGTGCATCGCTCGTTCAAGTTCTCCGCCCTGGTGTTCGGCGGAACGGACGTGC
>JAFGRR010000457.1 GCA_016935035.1 Phycisphaerae bacterium
GACGGCAGCACGCCCTCTTGCACGCGCAGCTCGTTTGCGAGCGTCGCTGCGTCGTCGATTTCGAGCTGGCCGGTGACCGCGGCACCCACTTCGGCGCCCTCGATCTTGGCCGGGAAGCCGATGCCGACCGCGTTGACCGGCTCACGCGCGCCGTAACCGAAGGCGATGATGTCGCCGTTCGCAGAGAACCTCCGGCCGAGGCGGTCCGACAAAGCGAGCCCGTGAACCTGCGAACGCAAGAGTACTTCCGTCGATCCCAGGGTTCCGGCGCCGAGAACGACCACAGGCGCGCGAACGATGCGCTCTTCGCCCGAGCCGCCGGCATCGGCGCGCCGAACGTGCACTTCCCACGTCCCGTCGCTAGCCTTCGCCACGTGCCGCACGAGCGCATGCGTGAACAGCTCGGCCCCGTGGCGGACGGCATCCGGTAAATAGGTGAGTGCGACGGAATTCTTGGCGCCCACGTTGCAGCCGCTGCAGCAATCGCCGCAGCGCGTGCACCCCGGCTGGGCGATACCCGCGACGTTGACATTGGGTTCGAAGCTGACCGTTACGCGCGGGGGAACGATGTCGTAACCCAGCGCCGTACCCGCCGCGGCCAGCGTCCGGTACTTGGTGTACTCGGGCGCGCGCGGGTCGCTCTGCGGATTGAGCCACTGGGCGGCGCGGCGAAATCCTTCCTCCAGAAAGCCGTCCTGCACGATCTGCCCGGGCCATACCTCGTCGGCGAAGACGCGGTCGTCGGGCCGCAGGGCCACGCCGGCATTGATCAGCGACCCGCCGCCAAGGCCGCAGCCGACCAGCACGTGCATGTCCTCGCCGAGACGCACGTCGTAGAGAGCCGACGATGGCCCGGTGTGCATGCGCTTGCCGCGCACCTGCATCTCGTTCTTGAGATCGGGAAAGCGGTGCGGGAAGTCTCCGGTCAGTACCTCGCGTCCGCGCTCCAGGACAGCCACCCGCTTGCCGGCGCGGGAAAGCCGCGAGGCGGCGACGCCGGCACCGTAGCCCGAGCCGACGACGACGACGTCGTAGCGGTCCTTGGCAAAATCCAGGGTGCGTGAAAGACCGGCCATAGAAGCATCCCCGTGCTGAGCCGCCGAGCTAACCCGATTTGCCCGGACAGGGCCATGGCCCGGGGAGGATCTGCTGCGCTTTTATACCGCCGAGATTGAGCATTTTAGTGCCCTTTGACGCCAAGTGTCCGGGCTCGCAGAGACCGGGCTGGCACACTCCGCGTGCGGTTGCGGGTTCCGCGTCTTGAAGGCCCGCAGAACTCGTGGAGGGTCGGCCGCGACAGGAAGGCACCCGCGACTAGGCGAGTGACTCAAGCTGAGTCGAGTCGGGCTCAGTGTTCTGAAGGAACGCTCAGTGGACCGGGATCGTCGCCACGGCTCCGGCCTGCTTGGCGGTCTCGGGTGGGTACTTCTTCTTCGGCTGGGCGATAACGTTGCCCACTTCGCTCTGCAGAGCATCGGCCATCATGCGCCCGAGGCAGCCGTAGGTCAGGTCATTGGGGTGGAACTGATCCGCGGCGAGCAGCTGCTGCGGCGTGAATTGCGCCGTCGTGATCAGGTGCTTCATGATGGCAAAGCGCTGCAGGATGGGGATTCGGTGCTGTTGGGCGATCTGGCGCATGGCTACCAGATAGCGCGGAAACTCACGGATCTTCTCGGCCCGTGGAAAATACTGCATGTCGAGCAGGACGACGTCGATGCCGTTGCTCTGCAGCTCGTCGATGCCGCGCACCACGGTGTCGCGGAACTTATCCAACGCAACGCCGCGCATGGCATCGTTGACGCCGGTCTGCCAGATCACCAGCGTCGGCTTGCGCGGAATGACGTCCTTCTTAATGCGCGGCAGCATGTCGGTGGCGAGCTGCCCGCCCACCCCGAGGTTGTCGACAGTGATGATGTTGTTGGGGAACCGCTGCTGCAGCTCGGACTGCAGCTTGACGGGGTAGCAGGCCTTCGGGCTGGACGCCCCAATGCCCTGCGTGCTCGAGGACCCCAATGCGATGATGCGCACGGGCTGATTCGACGTCAGCGCCGCCGTCAGCTTCGGCAGGGGAGCATCAAAGCGCAAAAGCGCAGCCGGCGCCTGACAGCGCGGGCTGGCTCCTGCCGAAGTGCTCAAAAGGAAAATTAGGCTTGCTGCAACTGCTGCGCCCGCCGATCGGAGAAGTACTTGCGGATTGCCTGCCCGAAGGCCAGTTCGCCCGAACCGCGACCGCGCAGTGCCAGAGCCCATGCCGTGCCCCACATAATCCCGATGCCAAGAATGCTGACCAGGATCTGTAGGACTATTCCGTTACCGGCTTCCGAAAGCAATACCCACCCGGCGAACGACAGTACCGTGCCCAGTGAGAAGATTTCCAAGGAATGCCGGCCGCAACGACCTATGCCCGTGGCCCAGGCGCGACTAAGCCACTGACTTTGCGGCGACAGTAAGATCATTGCCAGGTACCCTAGGGCAACGACGTTGGCGAGACGCCAAGGCGACAGATACGTCTTGTTCATATTGCCGAGCAGATCGGGTGCAAATACGCGCCACGACTCAAGACCCCTTATCTGCGTCCACGGGGCGACGTAGAGGAATGAAAAAGTCAGGTACGCTGCGGCCACGACGACCAGCAGGCGCGATACGGGCAGCGGCCCCTTGAGCGTGAAGTGAGCGGTGACCGCACCGATAGTGATGAGCAGCTGCCAAGCGAACGGGTTGAAGACCCAACCCTTGGCGTGCTGCTGGCTCGGCAGATTGAGGTCGAGCAGATTGGCGAGGGCCCACAGACCAACCGACAGCACCAGCGCCTGCCATGGATAGCGAGGCAGAAGCCACAGCACGACG
This sequence comes from Phycisphaerae bacterium, assembly GCA_016935035.1. Taxonomy (GTDB): domain Bacteria; phylum Planctomycetota; class Phycisphaerae; order UBA1845; family Fen-1342; genus JAFGRR01. Next base: position 2,848 of record JAFGRR010000457.1, read on the forward strand.
GGCAACCAGAACATCAGCAACACGATGTACAGCGGCAGGATGTTCAGCATGTTCGGCTGGTTGACCAGGGCGGCGGCCATGACCGTCGAGCGCACCGGATCGCTGCTGAAGACGTGCACGCCGATGTTGTTGGCATAGCTGGTGTTGGCGAAATACGAAGCGGCCAGCGTCAGTCCGACGCCGCAAATGACTATCAGCGCCAGGTGCCAGAGGTAGATATCGCGCACACGGTCGAAGACGCGCCCCAAGCCGGCGCGGAAGCCCTGGTGCTCGAAGGTGCGGCCGTAGGCCAGCATGGCCGAGAAGCCGGCCAAGAGGACGAAGACCTCGGCGGCGTCGGCAAATCCGAAATTGCGCAGGGTAAAGCGGCCCACCACGTTGTCGGGCACGTGGTCGACAAAGATGAAAAGCAACGCCAGGCCGCGGAAGAAGTCGATACGAAGGTCGCGCTGCGTACCGGAGCTTGGAATGCTCGTCGGCATTTTCAGGTCACCTGAGGCGCTAGTGGGACTACGACCGAACGCAGAAGGATGCACGTTCTGTCGCAGCGAACAACGCGACACGGGTGCTAGCAGTTCCTGCATAAAATCGAGGCGCATTGGCGACTTTTGGCCCGCTCCGGCCGGGCTCGACGTAACCCCCGGCATCTGATGTTCGGCGCAGATTTGCCATGCAGGGAATGAACCAGAGGTGAACCCC
>JAFGRR010000458.1 GCA_016935035.1 Phycisphaerae bacterium
CGTTACGCCGCGTGCGGCCGCGATGTGAATGACACGCCGAGTCCCCTTCGGCCAGGTACGCTTCGGCCTCGACAATGCGGCCGACCAACCGCGCGCAGTCAACATCTCGAATCACCAGCTTGCCAATCAACTCGCGCGCCACGGTCGCAACCGAACGGTCATAGAAACCGCGCGCGAGCGGCAACGGCGAATTACGTTTGCCAGGCGTTCTCGGCAAACCTGCTAACCTCCTGCAACTGTGCGTGTGTAGGTTAGTCGCATGCGGCCGCCCGGCAACTCCACCCAATCTGGGCCCCAAGGGTTGTCGGGCTGGGCAATCTGACGCAACAATACACGCTCAACGAACGAGCCGCGCGGCGTGGCGCGAGCCGCATGTGGGCCTACACATCGCAGCACTCAAGACGGGAGAAGACAGCATGAACACAACCAGAATCGTTGTTATCGGCCTCTTCGTTACATCGTTCGCAATCGGCGGGTGTGGGGCGCCGAAGTTCGACATGAGCAAGATGCAACCCGCGGATCGGCCCACCGAGCTGGACAAGCTCGACCGGCTCGTCGGCACCTGGACCGGCACGGCCGAGATGACCGCCGCCGGCTCGGACGAGGTCTACAAATCCGACGGCAAGTCGGTCATGACCTGGGAGGCCGGCAAGCGCGCCCTGCTGGAACGCTTCGAGTACAGCATGGGCGACGAAGATAAGATGACCGGCGTCAGCGTCTATTGGTGGGAGCCCCGCGACAAGAAATTCCACGTCTGGTCCACCGACAGTTGGGGCCACATCATGACCGGTACCTTTACCGCCAATGCCGACGGCACCATCTGGAATTTCCGCACCAAGTCCGTCGATCCCGCCAGCAACTCGACCTCGCTCGGCGAGGGGCTGATCAAGTTCACCAACGACAACACGCAAGTATGGGAATGGACCGAGTGGGATCAGTGGAAGACCCACAAGATGATGGAGATGAGCGGCACGACCACTCGGCAGTAGGTCGAGCCTCAAACGCCCCCTTCGCGACTTTCGGCAACGTGCCGTAAGACCGTCAGCCCTTCGCGAACGAGCGCTGCATCATTCGTTTCGTGGCCGTAAAGCGTTGTCACGGACGCATGATACAGCGCTCGGAAGCGGGCCGTCCGCCAGGTGTCGGCGTCGATCGGGCCGTACGCCGCGCGAAACGCTCCGTACGCCTCGGGCGGCAGCAGCCCATGAGCGATCGACAGATCCACGGCGCGATCTCCGATGTGCAAATCCCCCCAGTCAATCACTCCCGTCGGCCGCGCGTCAGCATCGACCAGCAGATGCCGGGCATACAGATCGCCGTGAACGAGCGTTTCGCCGCGCGGCTGTCGCGTCGGATCGACTTCATCAAGCATGTCCAGCCACGGCTGGTCAGTCTCGATCACGCCGCGTTCGCGCAACGCCGCCAGATTCTCGCGGGCCATCGGCACGCGCTTCTTCGGATCGAGTCGGCCAAGCAAGTCCCCCGGCGCGCCTAGCTCGCCGACCTTGTCTGCCGGGAAAGCGTGCAGCGCGGCGAGAAAGCACGCCAACGGCTGGGCGGTGGCCAGACGCTGGTCATGATCCAGCGCCGCGACATCGGCCGTCCCTCCGGGAATCATCTCGTATCCGGCGAATGGCCACGGATAACCGCCAGCGGGTTTGCCAAGAAACGTCGGTACCGGCACCGCCAGCGGCAACCGCCCCGCGATCACCGGCAACACCCGCGACTCGACCTGGAGCAGATCAACCGCAATCTGCCGCCGCGGAAACCGAAAAACGAACCGATCGTTGACGCGGTACGCCGTGTTATCCCAACCAACCCCAAGCGGCACAGCATGAACCGGCCGCAGCGCGACGAATTGCGAGCCGATCAACTCACGCGCCAGCGCTTCGTCCACAACATGCTTGGCAACCCACGGCCTATTAGTTGCTGTGTCCACCACACCATCATAGCGACAACAACCACCACCCCAAGCCAGCGTCACGGCGAACGGGCACACCATCAAAGCCCGAAAGTCCGATTGAGGGGCAGCGTGCAGGGAGGCGTATAGGGGAGGAGACGCCGGTACAATAGTGGACCACGGCCCGGCGGTGTTGCTGGGCGAGGACATCTGGCAAATGTCTGATAGCTAAGCCTCGTCGCGGAATAGCGCAACGGCGTGGCGTTTTCCGGCTGAGAGATCTCGGGTTAGAGAGTGAGGAGCCCGTCGTGCGAAACCGTATCAAGAGCCTTGCGGTATCGGTAGTCTGTCTGTCCGCGTTTGTTTCGCTGGCCGGCTGTGCGACAACGAGCGTGGCCGGACAACCAGGACGCACGCCCGCTGACAAAGAGAAACTCATCAGGCCGGGTCAACTCGGCGGCGCCGCCGATGGTCGACGCTGGATATTCGACTTCTGGAACATGCAGGTTATTCGCGAAGATATGCCCGTCAGCACGGTCTTCATGGGTGACTCGATCACCGAATTCTGGAATCTCCCCGTCTACTTCGCCTCGATCGACGGGATCATCCAAAACCGTGGTATCGGCGGCGACGTGGCCTCCGTGATGACCAGGCGCTTCCAGGCGGACGTAGTTCAACTCCTCCCGCGCAATGTCATCATCCTGGCCGGCACGAACGATGTTACTATCATGGTCGCGGAGAAGAGTGACGAGGCTGACGTCATTCGCGACGTGAGCGCATCGGTCGAGTCCATGATGGACCAGGCCCGCGCCGCCGGGCTCAATACGCTGGTTTGCTCGATTCTGCCGACGAACAGCAACTACGACCTACACGCCGCCGCCAAGCCGATCCGCGCGGCCATCAACGATAGGATCAAGGCCGCCTGCGCTCTCAAGGGCTGCATCTACGTGGACTACGCCTCCGGTCTGGGCGATGCGGCCGGCGACCTCCGCGCGGACTTGGCTTACGATGGCGTGCATCCCAACTACGCTGGCTACGAGGTCATGACGCGGATCGTCAAAGAGGCCGCCACCAAGCACGGGCTGCGGCTTTGATGGGTCCACACGAATCAACTAAAGCTGTACAGTGTGGTACGACGTGGCCCGGCGGCGTAGCCGGGTGAGGTCACATGGGAAATCGTCGGCTAGCAGATGTGTAGCGCCATCGCTGTGTTCGCACGGCGCCGCCGGGGATGGCACTTCTGCATTCGCCATTCTGCATTCATCACTTGTGCCCCTCCGGCCGCCGGTCGACGTACTTCTCGATGACGGCGGATTCGATATCGACGCCTTCGACGTTTGCGATCGAGCATAGCCAGGCAAAGACGTCGGCGAATTCTTCCTCTTTGTTCTTCTGGTCGTCGCCGGCGATCGCGCTGGCCAATTCGCCGAACTCCTCGGTGAGCCATAGGAAAGTCTTGGCCGCGCCGCGCGCCCGATCGGTGTCCGAATACATTTCGTCGATGCGCTGCTGAAACTCGCGGATTCGCATGGCACACTCCAAGTGCGGTGACAGGTCGATTTCGAGGGGCAGAATAACGCCTCGACGCCCTGGGCAAAACTCCACGTACTGCTTCCACATGTGACCATGAGCCGTTCGACGCGGCGCACCACGTGGCTGCCACGGACGGCGCTGCACAACGCCCTTGCCGACGCTACCATAATGCTCGCGGCCTGGGTTCTGACCCAGACCGCCGGAAACCAGCGCCGGAGCGATCTCAAATGCCAGATACGTGTGTTCGACATCTGGACGAAAAACTGGACCGTGGAAGCACAGTCGGCAGTCGGTGGGCCGTCCGGGTTGAAGCCCGGGGCTCCTCGGGCTTCCGAACCGTAGGCATCGGCCCGATCATTGCGATCGTCGCTTTGCTCTGCGTGGCGGCCGCTCCCGGCGCGGACCTCCAGGAGTATGAGACAGATTACTACTTGTTGCATACCGATCTTGACGAACTCGGCGTGCGCGAGGCGGTGCTCCGCACGAACGTCCTGTTCGAGACGTACCTCCACGAACTAAGCGGCTTCAGCGGCCGCATCCGCGAGAAGTTCCCCATATTCATCTTCACCAACAAGACCGAATACGCCAAGGCAACCGGCGCCCCGAACTCGGCCGGCCTGTACACCGGCCGCGCGTTGTACGTGCAGTCCGACAACCGCGCCAACGACCGCACCTGGCACATCGTGCAGCACGAGGCTTTTCACCAGTTCGCCCACCGCGTTATCGGCGGGCGCCTGCCGGTCTGGGCCAATGAGGGTCTGGCTGAGTATTTCGGCTTCGCCGTCTTCACCGGCGACAGCTACGTCACAGGCATCATGTCGGATGACCGCTTCGACGAGGTGCGTTACAAGCTGCGTGGCAAGCGCTACAAGTCGATCGAGGAGATGTTCAACCTCGACATGCGCGACTGGTGGACCGACATGCAACTCCGCAAGCAGTCACGCCGCAACTACGACCAAGCCTGGTCATTCGTGTACTTCCTGCTGCACGGCAACGACGGCGTGTACCACGAGCGTTTCGTCAATTGCTTGGTAGCCGTCGGCCAGGGGGAATCCTGGAACAAGGTCTGGGCCGAGCAATTCGGCCAGGACACGGGGGCGTTGGAGGAGGCCTGGCGCGAGTACTGGCTCGGAATGAAGGAAAACCCATCCAAGGCCGCCAATCTCGAGGCCATGACACGCACGTTCCTCAATCTGCTGTCGCGAGCCGCCCAGGAGAACCATCGCTTCAAGTCCGCGCGGGATTTCTTCACGTCGGCCCAGGCCGGAACGATCGAACAACCCGAGACGGGATGGCTCCCGCCGCTGCTGGCTAAAGAGCGGGTCGCCGAGGCCACGCGGCTAGGGAAGTGGAAGCTGCGCATGTCGAGCCGCGAGGTCGAGTTGACCTGCCGCACGCGCGACGGCCTGGAGGCCCGCGGTTCGTCCGAGATCGACGACGGGGCAATCACGGACTTCGAGGTGACGGTCGAAGAGCGGTGAGGTCGACCGACCTCGTGCGTGTTTCGTGTACGCCGCCGGCTACACCCGACTGAAGTCGGGTGCACCGCCGGGCCGGCTGAAGCCGGCCAAGCGCGTGGCGACGGCCGATTGCGGCTCATCGGCGCAACTTCGCGGATCTGCTATACTTGCACGCTCGATTCGATGTGCCGGCGGCGGTGCGCGCTCGTCGCCGGGGAATTTGGCATTCACGCGCGGAGTTGACTCGGCGGACAGGAGCGGTTGGCATATGGTGAAGGCGAGCGAATTACGCAAGGGCAAAGTCATTTCCTACGAGGGCGATCTATACACCGTCCACTCGGTGCAGCACGTCGCCAAGGGGAACTGGCGCAGCTACATCCAGACCAAGATCAAGAGCATCAAAACCGGCCAGCTCGTTGACGCCCGGTTCTCCGTCGATGACAAGGTCGAAACTCCATTCGTGGAAACCAAGCCGTTTGAATACCTCTATCGCGACGGCGACAGCTTTGTTGCCATGGACCAAAACACCTACGACCAGGTAAGCATCTCGGCCGAGATGGTGGGCGACGCCGAGCTGTACCTCAAAGAAAACGAGGTCATGGCGGTGCAGTTCATCGACGGCAAACTCGTCGGCATCGAGCTGCCCAACGTCGTCGAACTCGAAGTCACCGACACGACGCCGGTAGTCAAGGGCGCGACGGCGACCAACCAGTCGAAGGACGCCGCGCTCCAGACTGGGCTGGTCGTGAAGGTTCCGCCGTTCATCGGCATCGGCGACGTGTTGCGCATTGACACGCGCTCTGGCGAGTATCTCGAGCGGGCCAAGGGCTAGAACGCGACCGTGTGTCAGGCCTCCGTGCCTGACGGCTGCTGCGATGCCAGGCAACCTTGCCTCGTGATTTTGCGGTACCGGGGCCGCCCTGCCCTGCTGCCGGCTGACCGCGAGACGACGGCCGACGGGACGTCGGCCGCTACATTGGGGCATCAGGCGCGGTGCCCGCGAGCAAAGGGCCATCGGAGAAAACGGTTACATGAACTGGCTGAAGTATGTCGGCGATACTGACATCCTCCGCGACGCGACCAGCGCCTCGGCCGTTTTTTCGTACCGCGCCCGCCGCGGATGGAAGCTGCTCGCGTTGGCGGCGTTGTTCACGCTGGTGCTCGCCCTGTTGATCGTCATGCTGGTGCTCGGGCCCGAGGGCACGGGCATGGGCTGGGCCTCGCGTGAGTTGCTCGGGTCAATCGCCGCGGTTTTCACGATCAGTTGGCTCGTGTATCTCGGCTACCTGCTGCTCAAATTCATGCCCGGCCGCAACGACCGTGTTGTGCTGGGCTTGCGTCACTGGGTGCATACGACGGTCGATCCACTCGAAGCCGAGGTGCAGACGCTCGGCGACGACCAGTTGCGTGCCAAGACGGCCGAGTTCAAGCAACGCCTGGCCGATGGTGCAACGATCGAAAGCATCCGTCCCGAGGCCTATGCCTGCGTCCGCGAAGCCTCACGCCGGGCCCGAGCCCACCGCCAGTTCGAATGCCAACTCATCGGCGGCCGCGTCCTGGAGGGCAACAACGTCGCCGAGATGCGGACGGGCGAAGGTAAGACGATCGTCTGCTACATGGGCAACTACATGAAGGTCCTTCAGGGCATGAAGGTCCACATGGTCACAGTCAACGACTACCTGGTGAAGCGCGACGCCGAGTTCTGCCGGCCGATCTTCGAACTGCTCGGCGTAACGGTCGGCTTCATCAGCGCGGAGATGGAGACGATCGGCGCCGGGGCTGAAGAGCGGCGTCATGCCTACGGCTGCGACATCGCGTACGGCACGAACAGCGAGTTCGGCTTCGACTACCTGCGCGACAACATGAAGCACAACGTCACCGACCAGGTGCAAGGCCCACAGGACTATGTCGTGGTGGACGAGGTGGACTCGATCCTGATCGACGAGGCCCGCACGCCGCTGATCATCTCCGGTCCGGCCCACGACGACGTCAGCAACTACCGCGTGGCGGACAACATCGCCCGACTGCTCATCAAGAAGCAGGAGGAGGCGAATCGGCGGACCTCGAGCCAGATCGAAATGCTCGAGAACAACCCACCGCCCGAACTGAGGAACAACGCCAAGTTCGAGGCGGGCCTCAAGAAATTCAAAGCCGACCCGCTGTGGCTGTCGTCGGACGAGGCCGAGGCCATCGGCCACATGCAGTATTTCGTGGTCGAGTTGGACCGCAAATCGGCCCACATGACCGAGCACGGCGCCAAGCTGGCCCAGGCCGAACTGTCGATCGGCACGTTCTATGACAGCAAGAACATGAACTGGCCGCATTACATCGACAACGCCGTCCGCGCCCACATCTGCTACACGCGCGACAAGGAATACGTCATCCAGGACGACATCGTCATCATTGTTGATGAGTTCACTGGCCGACTGATGCACGGCCGACAATGGTCCGACGGCTTGCACCAGGCGGTCGAGGCCAAGGAAAAGGTCACCATCAAGCAGGAGACGCAGACCCTCGCCACGATCACCCTGCAAAACCTCTTTAAGCTCTACAAGGAACTCGCCGGCATGACCGGCACGGCCATGACCGAAGCCGACGAGTTCATGAAGATCTACAAGCTCGAAGTCATCGCGATTCCGACCAACCGCCCGATCCGCCGCATCGACTTCAACGACAAGATCTACAAAACCTCGGGCGCCAAGTACGAGGCCATCGTCGATGAGATCCGGGCCAACTGCCAGGACGGGCACCCGGCTGATCCGTGGTCGCTGCACGACACGATCAAGCTGGCTCGGAGGACGCTGCGCGAGGCCCAGATCACGGGCGAGACCGATCCCGAAATCGAGGAGCAGATCGGCTGGGCCAACGAGGCCCTCGGCTCCTTCAAGGGCGGCTCGGGCGACGAAAACGCCGTGATCGACGGCTATCGCAAGCTGATGGGCGGGCAGCTCACCGGGCGTCCGATCCTCGTCGGCACCGCCAGCGTCGAGAACTCCGAGAAGCTCAGCCAGCAGATCACCCGGCGATATGGCATAGAACACGAGGTCCTGAACGCCAAGAACCACGCCCGCGAGGCCGAAATCGTCGCCAAGGCCGGCCAGCAACACGAGGAAGTCCGCGGCAAGCACAAACGCATGGTCGGAAACGTGACCATCGCCACCAACATGGCCGGCCGTGGAACCGACATCGTGCTCGGCCCGGGCATGGCAAGCATCGGCGGTCTGCACGTCGTCGGTACCGAACGCCACGAGAGCCGCCGCATCGACAACCAGCTTCGCGGCCGTTGCGGTCGCCAGGGAGACCCGGGCAGCTCACGCTTCTTCCTGTCCATGGAAGACGAGTTGCTGCGTCTGTTCATGCCAGAGTGGATGCTGAAGATGCTCAATCTGCTCGGCTATGAAGAGGGCATGGCGATCGAAGACAAGCGTCTGACGCGCGGGATCGAAAAAGCCCAGAAGAAGGTCGAGGAACGTAACTTTCACATTCGCAAGAACTTACTGGACTATGACGAGGTCATGGACTACCAGCGCCGTGCGTTCTACGAACGCCGCCAGCAGGTGGTCGAGAGCCGTGGGCTCAGCGAGCTGATCTGGGAAGCCATCGACGAGACTGTCGCCGACGCGATCGACCGCTTCTTCGACCCGACTTACGCCCCGACCTGCGTCGCCGAGTGGGCCGGCCAGACCCTGGGCGTCAACATCAACGCCGACAAGATCGACGCCAGTGACCACGCCGCGATGTGCCAGCAGGTGCGCGATCTGGCTCAATACGAGATGCGCAGCAGCGTGCAGCGCACCTTCGGCGAATACGTCGATCGCGATGTGCCGCCAGAGGAATGGGACGTTCGCGGTCTGACCCAGTGGGTGTCGAGCTACGGCCTGAACCTGACTCAGAACCAGGTCCGCAAGGCCAACCCTGAAGAACTGCTGGAACAGGTGACGGAAGCGGCCCTGACCACCGTCGCCGAGGCCGACTTCGCCCCGCTCGAGAAGTTCGCCGACCCCCTGCTGCCGAGGGAACGGCTGATCCAGTGGTCCAAGGACAAGTTCGACGTCGACATACCGCTGGAAGACATCCGCACGGCGCCGCGCGACGAGGCCGAGCAGGCCATCCGTGAGAAGATGCGGGCCTGCTACCGGCAACGCGAGATCGAATACCCAGTCTCGGCGATGATCGACTTCGCCCTGCAACGCGGCGGCAGCAATACCAACGAGGTCGCCAACATCATCGTCCGGTGGGCCAACAACAAGTACGGACTGGACTGGACCTACGAAACGCTCAGCGGCAAGACGCCAGACCAGATCTTCAAGATGTTGCGTGACATCAACGAAGACTTCCTGGTCAACGGCAAATTGGACGGCGAGATCGACGCCGCCATTTCGCAACATAGCGGCGACGAACTGCTGGCCTGGGCCCGCGAGCGCTTCGGCCACGTGCGGGAGATCGAATCGCTCGATACGGATGGTGACGTCCGGACCCAATTACAGCAATGCGGCTACCAGATGCTGCGCTACGAGCTGACGATGCTCGAGCGTTACGTGCTGCTAAACACGCTCGACAGCATCTGGAAGGATCACATGTACGCCATGGACCTGCTGCGGCATGGCATCGGCCTGCGTGGCTACGCCGAGCGCGATCCGAAGATCGAGTACAAGCGCGAGGGCACGCGGCTATTCAACGAGATGCTGGAGAACATCCGCGAACGCGTGACAGACCTGATCTTCAAGGTACGCATCGCGGGCTTCGGCGCCGACGGCGGTTCAGGAACACCAGCCACGGCCAAGACCCTGGGCGGCGCGACGGCGAGCAAGGCGGACGCCACCAACATCGGCCTCTCATCGGCCGCCGCCGACCAGGACGCCGCCATGCGAAAGCAGGGCGAGGCTGGCCGCCCTCAGACTATTCGTCGAGAAGCCCCCAAGGTCGGCCGCAATGACCCGTGCCCATGCGGATCGGGCAAGAAATACAAGGCCTGCTGCGGCAAGCGCGGCTAGGGTTCCAGCGGCAGGTCACCGATCTCGGCATCGGGCGGAAGGGCCGCGATCTGCTCCACCGCGCTGGCGTCGGCGGACGCCTGGGTTCGCTGCTGTTGTTCGGCCTCCTCACGCTTCTTGCGTCGAGCGTCCGAGAGCATCTCCTCATAGGTATCGAGCATCAGGTCGCTAGCCTGTCTGGTCCGCGCGAACGCGTGCATCAGGAGAAGGGCACCGGCTCCCGCACCGGCCAGAAACATCAGTGTTAGAAGCGACATTCTGGACAACCAGCGTCTGCATTGGGGCCTCCCGCCAGCCGTCTGACGGCCATCAGACCCCAGGGTCTGCGTTAGGTATCGGAGCATTCAGGGCGGAGGTTCAAATCCTGCCGACATCCGCTTGCGGGCGGCCTGCGCCTGGACTAGCATGCCCCGTGAAATCAACCTCCCGACGCGTGGGACCGTGTGCGCAGTCGCGCCCGTCGCGACGGTTGCCGGCAGAGTGGTTTTGACGGCTCGGCGGTGAGCGTGGGAGGTGTTATGAGACCGGCCCGGAGCCGTTTTGCGCACAGCATCCGCCCGGGATATTAGGCCCCGGAGACTGCTTCCCGGTGACGCGCGTGAGGGATTCCAGTTTGTCAGTACCGAGCATCAGCGATCTCCACGGCCTGATCCGCGACGTGCCGGACTTCCCAAAGCCCGGCATCCTATTCAAGGATATCACGCCCCTGCTCGCGGACGCGCGCGGACTGGCGCTGGCTGTCGAGCTGATGACAAAGCCGTACCGAGACATGCGGATCGCCGCCGTCGCCAGCGCCGAGTCACGCGGTTTTATCTTCGGGACGTCAATTGCGCGTGAGCTGTCGGCGGGCTTCATCCCCATTCGCAAACCGGGTAAACTGCCAGCCGAGGTGCGCCAACACGAGTATGTGCTTGAGTACGGCACCGACAGACTCGAGATTCACGCGGACGCGCTGCAACCCGGCCAAAGGGTTTTGGTAGCCGATGACCTGCTGGCCACGGGCGGAACGGTTGAGGCGTGCTGCAAGCTGGTAGAGGATCTCGGGGCGGTGGTCGTCGGCGTTGTGGTTTTGATCGAATTGGAATCGCTGGGCGGCCGGGCGTGTCTGACGGAATACCCGGTCCACTCGGTGTTGCAGTATTGAATGGGCAGGGCGTCTCGGGAGCGCAGGTTGTTTTGTGACAGTATGTTGCGCGCCAGCGGCCATCTCCGCGAACGGTGTCGCGAGACACCCTGGGAGTTGTCCGCCGCCCAACAATGGAGTGGTTTCGCGGTAATTGTGCCGCCGGTATGCAGGGCCACGCGCGACCAGGCTTGCGTCCAGGACATCCCTGCTCCCGGCTGTTTTGGAATCACCGGCGAGTTTCTTGGAGGCTGCTGATGAAGCGCGTCACACTGGCCGTCTTGCACCTGATCGTCGGCACCGTGCTATTGGTGCCACCGACCGGTTGCATTGTTGCCGCCGACCTCTTTGACCCCTCGTTCGTTTCTGCCCTTGGGATCGACCCGATCACAGTCTACCCGCGCACCGGCACGATCATCGTGACCTTCACCAATAACACGACCTCGGCGGCGGTCTTCCGCGCCTATGAGATCGGAGACGTCGACAACCCCGATGGCAACTCGCGCAACTTCTCGGTCGTGGTGCCGGCGGGCGAAGTCCGCAACGAAGTACTCTTTTGCCCCATCGACGTCATTTCGCTCGGCACGTTGGACGCCAGCTACACGGCCACCAACGACGCCGCCACTGTCTACGCAGAAAGCGACACCGAAGTCACCTACGGCGGGGCCGAGCTGCAGAACGACAGCGAATACGAGTGCGGGGACGTGATCAGCGTGGTTCTGACGGAACAGGGGACAGATAGCGCCACCTATTCGTTGTCGGTTCAGGTCATCCCCGGCGATTAGGCCAGCGGAGAGTTAGCGCATGCACATGGGAATCAAACGAGTTGTGATCTGCGTGGGTCTAATGGTCGCCGTGGCCTGCCTGGGAAGCTGCGCCGATGCCACCAACCTCTTCAACAGCGAGTTCCTGGATGCGGTAAACACCAGCATCACCGGCGAGAGCAGCGTGGCGACTCTCCCGGGCGGCGCGCCGGCCATTCTCCTGGCGGTCGAAAACAGCACGAGCAAGAACGTCCTGGTCGAGATCAGCTACCGCACCGGTACAAACGAGGTCGAGACCATGACCGCCACCATCGAACCGGGGCAGCGCAGCGCACAGGCCGTCGCCTGCCCGGTCACCGAGATTACGGTCGGCAGCCTCATGGATACGACAGCCAGCGGCGCTGCCGTGCTGCTCGGTGATGGTGGAGAGGATGACCCGCGGATCATCGTCGAGCCCTTCGGCGTAATCCTGCAGGAAGGGGCGAATTACGACTGCGGCGACGGAATCACCTTCACGGTCGTCGCCTCGTCCCAAACCGCGTCCGGCTATCGCGTTTTTGCGTTTGTCGAGCGCGCCGACTAAGGCCCCGGGATGTGGTCGTTTGTGAGGCAAGCGAGGTTTCAGATGCGTACCATCTTCAGCACCATCCTCAGTGCCGGCGTCCTGCTGGTTGTCTTCAACGCCGGGTGCGCCATTCAGGCCGACCCTACTGAGTACATCGGCGGGCAGACGGATTACGGCGGAAACATCGCCGAGAAGGCAGCGGTCAACGTCGTGTCACCCGCGACCGACCTAGCAATCGCCGGTGGCGTGGCCGTCGAGGTCAACTACCGCGCTGTCGGAACCACCACCGCCGCCACTGTCCAGGTCTTCTTCGACAAGGATACCGACCCAACCAACGGCAACGAGATCGTCGGCTTCACCGACCTGCCGCTGTCACAGACGAGTGCCCTGCTGGACACCTCGCGACTCGACGCCGGCAGCTACTTGGTCGGCGTGGTCGTCGTCGAAACCACTGGCGTCGTGGCTTCGGACTATGCCGCCGGCAGAGTGATCGTGAACCAGCAATCGCGGCTGTACTTCGATGCTCCGCGCAACACACTGGTTTACGACCGCTCTGACCGCATTTCGCCCACGATCGACGTGGCCTGGACAATAAGCGACCCCGACAGCACCGTCAGCACTGATGTCTACCTCGACCCCGACCTCGAGCTCAGTGGCGACGAAGTCCTGCTGTATCGTTCAAGCAGCCAGACCGGTGATTCCTTCAGCTTCGAGCTGCGAACGGCCATCTTCCCGGCCGGCACTTACAACATCGTCGCCGTCGTTTCCGACGGCGTAAGCATCAGTTCGCACGATGCCCCCGGCTCGATCCGACTTCGCCAGCGCCAGAGCGGCGTCAAGGACCTGCGCGCCCTGGAGGATCCCGCCACCGGCGAACTGCCCGGCGCGATCTTCGAGGGCTTCAACCCCGGCGATAACGCCGGCAGCTTTATCACTTCGCTCGAAGACGCCGACGGCGACGGGTTTGACGACTTCATGATCCTCGCTCAGTTCGGAAAGCCGGGCTACAGCATAGACTACCAGCGCAACGGTGTCGGCGAGGGATACCTGGTGTATGGCCGCCAGGACCGCTTCTCCGGCAAGATCAATCTGAACTCAACCGGCACGCTCTTCCGCGGCGAGTTTTTCGCCGGCGTTCCACAACAGGAAGATCCCATCAGGCCGACGCGCGGTATCACCGCTTTCGATCTCATGTCCGACTGGGATGGCGACGGCGTGCGTGAATTGGCCTTCGGCCTGCCCTTTACCGACTCGCTCTCCATCGCGTCAACGTTCTCGGCGAGCGACGAGGGTCGCTATGCACCTCTGGACGCCAACGGCTATTTCCGGACCGGTGCCGTTGTGGTTGCGTCAGGCATCGTCCTCCGTCCAGACATCGGTTTCCCGGGCCGACAGGTCATCGGGCTCGCTGAGATCGGCACACTTGCCCACCGCGAGGACACGGACGCGCCCTGCCCGGAGGGCTTCTATGGCCCGAAAGCACCAACCGCTGGCGGCGGTGCAACCTACTATCACATGCACCTCGTCAGCGTCGGAGGCGTCGGTAACTTCGGCGCGGTTCGCCTCGGCTGCCGCTTCTCAAGTAACGACTTCGGAGATGCGTTCGGCGAAACGCTGTCCGCTTACGATTTCGATGGCATCATCATGGGTGCTCCGAACCGCGATCCATATGCCGCCACACTGGCGTACAACACGAGCGGACAGGCCGGCGATCTCGCAGGCTCGGGCGTCATTAGCCTCTACTACGTGAACGTCGCCTCGGGGTTCTGTCCCTGGACCGATATCAACGCACCGGTCGCCAACCAAACCGTTGGCTACAATGGCATGACCATCGGCGACAACATGCTGTTGCCGCACGGCGGCCCGTATCATTACATCGTGGATGACTTCCGCGGATTTGATTTCCAGAATGGTGTCTTCAACGGAAGCCCAGGCTATTTCATCGACCCCGACGACGCCGAACCTTGCGGTCTCGCGACCGACGCCGACGCGCCGCACGCCCACCGCACCTTGCGCTTCTGGTCGTCGACGCCCGGCGCCCGGCTCGGAAACGTGAAAGCCACGCGCGACTTCAACTCGGACGGGTTACAGGACATTCTGCTCGGCGCCCCATTCATGAATGAGGGTCGTGGGGCCTGCTTCCTTATTTTGGGTCGTCTGCGCAACCTCGTATGGGGCAATGAACTCCAGGTCGAGGAACTGCAACTCGCGCTGCGCAGTGACTACCCGAGCAGCCAGCGCGTCTTCGACGGCATCCAGGTCATTGGCAACATGGGCGAGCGTCTGGGTGAGTCGCAGGATGACGCTGGCGATTTCAACAACGACGGTGTCGCGGACGTGGTCATCGGATCACCGCTGACCTCCAACCGTCGCGGTGGTGCCGCCGTCCTCTTCGGCGACCGCGAGTTGATCAACCTCTCATCGCGCGAGATCGCCTATGATGAGATTGCCAGCAAGGGACTGGGCGTGATTTTCGTCGGAGAGGAAGATGGCGACCTTGCAGGTGCTCGTGTCCGTGGCGCGCGTGACATTGACGGAGATGGCTATGACGACTTGCTGATCGTCGCCCCCAACCGTTCCGTCCGCCTCGATACCGACAATGACGGCGTCCTGGAGATCGACCGCACGAATTGCGGCGTTGTCTATCTCGTCTACGGGTCCGCTACCATGCGTGGCAAGACATTGAACCTGGCGGACTGCGGCACCGAGCGACTTCCAGGGGCGATCTTTATCGGGCGGAACAGCGGTGACTACCTCGGAGCCGGCCTCGGCGAACAGGGTGACCGCTCGTTCGGCATTGCCGCCGCTGGCGACGTCGACGGCGACAGCAATGGCGACCTACTGCTTAGTTCCATTAAAGCCAGCCCCGCCAACGCGGTCGAGGCCGGCGAGGTGTACCTGATTTACGGCCAAGGCGACTAACGCCCTGGCCCTGCGACAACCAACATAGCCGGCCACTGCTCCAGTGCGGTAGCGATTGACGGCACTGAAGCGATCGACGGCCGCTTGCCGCGCCATGTAGAATGAAGGTGTGATGATGCGATGGATAGCCATTTCGGGCCTGCTGGCCACGCTGCTTATCGGAGCACTCGGCTGCCCCTTCGGCACCGACCAGACTACAGCCAATCCGTTCGTAGTCCTGACCGAGCAGCAGTTGATCGAGTCCAATGCCGATACTCCTGGCGGCGGCACCAGCGCCGGTGGCGGCACCGCCGCCCAGACGGTCTTCCGGGCCGACATGACCGTCACTTTCGCCAACAATCACCCCGCGGCCGATCTGGACTTCAACTTCATCGCCTGGGTCAGCCCGGGCAGCATTCACACCGCCGACGACCAGGATGAACTCTGGGACAGCGGGTACATCCAGCTCTCACGCACGCTGGATCTCGGACTGGCCTATTCGCTGCCGCCGGGCACCTTCGTCTTCAGCCCGGAGGGAGCACCGGCCGCCACGCGCGTCAGATTGCTGGCGACCGGCGGCGCAGTCACCGAGGGTGAAGACGAGACAACCGGCGAAGCGGCCACCGAATCATCCTTCACGTTGATTACGCCAGACGTCATCCTTGTCTACCTGGATCCGCCAGACTCCTGCGATAGCGTCGCTTTTGAGTATTCCGACGAAGGAGACGTCCTCACCAGCGATCCCATCGACGGCGTCAATGGTATCTTCGGCGGCGCGACGACCACCGGTGGCTTCAAGACCCTCGCTCAGGTCGATGTGTACCAGTGCGACCCGTTCCAGCCCGGCGTATTCCTCAAGCCTGGTGGCGGCGGTCGAGCCGTGAATCAGTACTTCGAGGGGGAGGGCGTGCGCTTCGATTTCCGCTCCACCCCGACCGCCGCCGGCGATTTCGCAACGGTCGAGTTCCTGAGCGAGACAACCGCAAGCACTGAGACCGAATCCGAGGAACCCTAGTCAGTGGGGTCGCTGATGGCCCGTGACTGTGCCGACGCCGTGAGGTTCTTATGATGAAATACGCAACGCCATTGATCTGCCTGCTAGTCATGAATTGGCTCTTGCTGCCTGGTGCGCTCGCGCAGGAGGAAAACTCCCCTCCGGTGATTGAGTCCATCGAGTGGTATCGATACGTGGACCAGGACGGTCTGCCCGGCGGAGCCACCGGCGGCGCCGTCTCGTTCAGTCCTGGAACGGGCACCGCCTATGAGGCTGACCAGTTCTCGGTGCTGATCACAATCACGGATGCGGACTGGGTCACCACTGACGACACGGAGAATGATGACGGCATATTCATTCGCATGCTTAGCCAGTGGGTCCCGTTTGAAAACTATCTCGTCCCAGAACCTCCCCCAATCGGTTCGGCGAGCGAGGACTGGTTTCCGGCGGAAGATGGTTTTGGGCCAAACACGGTGCTAAACGGGCGCCCGGCCCTGTTGCTCGAGCTATTAATCCTGGTGCCAACGTTCGAGGGCAAAAGCCAGGCGCGCCTGCGAGGACTGTCGGTGCCGGTGAGTGACGTCGCCTACGGCCTGCGCAGCGTCGTCAACTGGGATGTGCGCTGGCGGCTGAGGTTCCAGGTAACCAACGACAACTCCGACGACGCAGCCATCGTGCAACGATCGCAGTACCTCTACGCCATCGAGCATCCAGCCGCTGGCCCGTCCAACCCCGGACCGTTCGCGGATGCCGGCTCGGACCAGAGCGTCGTCGTCGGTTCCACCGTAAAGCTCGATGCCAGCCGCACGTTCGACGCCTACAACGCCGGTTTCAACCCCGATCTCACGGACGTCATCGAGAAAGACGAGCTTAGCTTCTCCTGGGAGTGGATCTCTGGACCGGCGTATGTCGAACCCGTACAGACCTATCCGGGCAATCCCGAGGCCACCGTGAAACTCACCGTCGCCAGCGACGCCACATCCGGCACGTTGATACCGTACGTCTTCCGCGTACTCGTAGCCGATAACGTAAACCCCCTGCCGACCACCGACACCGTCCAGATCACTGTATACACCGAGATGCCGCCCAACGAAGCACCCAAGGCCCTCATCACCGGGCCGGATAGCGCTGTGTACGTTGGCGACACCGTGACACTCAGTGGCGCCGCCTCCTACGACCCCGAAGGCAGTGACATCGAGTACCGCTGGATTCAGACCGACGAACTCGGCAACAGCCTCACAGAGAACGACCTGGATCGGTTCTTCCAGCCCATCAGCGGCGTGTATACCGACGAGATTACCTGGCAGGCCACCAAGGCCGGCACATACTATTTCCGCCTGATCGTAAACGATGGCGACCTCGAGGGTGACGACGAGTTCGTCGTGTTCATCGAGGAGGCCGCCGTCTCCCAGGTCAGCGGGACCTTCGTCCGACTCAGCGAAGACGAGGCCGCCAAGCAGACCGAGCAGACTGAGACGCAGGATGTCGGGACTGATGACAGCACCGCCACGCTGACAACCCTGCTGCCGGTGTGCGGCGGCAGTCTCGTCCCGCTAATGGCCGTGCCGGTCGCGCTGTTCCTGATGCGGCGCCGCGGGATGTAATCACGTACTGTTGAACAAGACTACCGGGCTATCGGCTGCGACTCAGCCGGTAGCCCGTTTTCTTGCGCCCCCTGCCGCTTCGACCGCCCGCCGTTCCTCGCGCGGGCGCGATTTCCACCGGCGGTGCATCCAGAGGTATTGTTCGGGGTGGCGTCTGATCACGGCCTCCAGCCCCTGGGCGAACGTGTCCGTGATCCATTGCAGCGGGTCATCGCGATCTTGCCACTCTGCCGGCTGGATGATGCGCTCGACGTCCATGCGATAGTGCATGCCCCGGCGCTGCCGGGCCGCCCCGCCGACCACGATCGGCACGTTGTGTTGCATCGCCAGCAGCCCGATCGACTTGTACCACGAGGCCTTGCGGTTGAAGAACTCGGAGAAAATGCCCTTGTGGCCGGCGTCCTGGTCGGCGATGAAGCACAGCGTCCCGCCGCGCTCGACCACCTCCGAAGCAGCTTGGCTAACCCCCTTCTTGAACAGCAGCGTCACCCCGCCGGCCTCGCGCGACGCCATCAGGTATTCGTTCAGCGGCGGATTGTCCAGCGGACGCATGATCGCCGTCAGCGGCAACCCCAAACGCGCGATGGTATAGCCCAATAGCTCGAAATTGCCGAAGTGCGGCGTAATCATGATCGTGCCGCGTTCGCGCAGCAGCTCGCGCAGGGCCGGTCCCAGGTTGCCCAGTTCGACGTGCCGGGCCCAGGACCATTCGTTGACAACGCGCGGCGTCATTACCAATTCGACCAGGTAGAGCTGCGCGAAGTGCTCCATCGCCCGCCGGGCAATGTTCTGGAGCTGCTTCTCACTGTATTGGTCGCCAAACGCCGGCCGCAGGTTGTCCATCGCACGCTCGCGATCGCGTTTACGGCACAGCCAGCGCAGGAAACGCGGCAACCGCTCTTCCTCCAAGAATGTCAGCTTCCACCAGATGCGGCCCAACAGCCGGGCAGTGCGCAGGTTTGTCTCCACGGGGAAGCACGAGATGAGCATGGCCCATGAGCGCAGCGCGACGTACTCGACGACGAAGCGGACGGCCTGTCCGCGGTTTTTCGCCGCCGCGCGAACGTCGCGCCAGCGTCCCAGCCAATACCCCAGCGGATTCCACATCAGTCCGGTTCCGTCGCCTGCGTCGCGGGAAACTCAATGGAGAACTCACGCACGAGTTCGTCGGCATTGTCCCGCACGGCCCGCCGCACCTCATCCAACGCCGCTTGCAGCCGTTCCGGCAACTGCGGCTCATCCCAGGGCGGTGGCTGGTTGCTGAAGACCACATAGTAGCGATCGAGTCGCCCGCCTCGCGGTATCAGCCAGATGTGCGTCTCCGGCATTTCACGCTCGTGCGCCGCCAGCACTACCGGCCCAATCGCCTGAAACTTGATGTACTCCGCGATCGGCGCCACCAGCAGAATGCGTTCGTCGCTCTCCAGTCGCTTGATCATCTCGCGCGCGTACAGCCGCACTTCGTGCGCCAGTGACCGCTCCCCGCTCTGCATTTCCAGCAACTCCAGTTGATCAATCAAACGGGGGAACTTGAGATTACCGCGCCAGGTGATGCGCGGGTCCTGGCTGCCAACCTGGCGCAGGTCCGTCTGCATCTCGGGTGTTAGACGGGCCTTCATCTGGTCGGCCAGATCAACGAAGGGAACCTGTGCGACCAGGATCGGCATGAGGGTCGGCCACACCCACAACCAAGTCGCGAACATCGTGGCCACCAGGGCCCCAAACGCCGCGTTTCGCCGACCAACCGCGTAGCAGCGCGACGCAGAGAGCGAACCTGCGCTGAAGATCGCGGCGGTGATCAACAGCGGCGGCCAGATCTGTGCCCAGGTGAAACCAGACGGCTCACCAATCTCCGGCATCCACCGCGTGTACAGCACATAGCCCGCGATCGCGAATCCAGCGGGCACCCCGATAGCCGTTGTCACAGAGCCGCAACGCACGAACACACGGCTGACCTTCTGTCTGGGGTCAAAAAACACCGCCAGTTCCACGCCCAGCAGGACGAACAAGGGTGGCAGCGCCGGCAGGAAATAGCGCCACTCCTTACCCGTCGAGGCCGTGAAAAACGCCAGCAGGCTCGCGAACCAAATAACCATGCACAACATGCCGTCGCGATTGACGCGTGGATCGCGCCGCAGACCGCGCCACAGCGCCCCTGGCAGCGACAGCGAGTACGGTAAGCAGAACACCACTGGCATCAACAGGTACGTGAAATAGTACTTCCAGTGCTTCTGTTCCTCGACATTCGGCAGATCGCCCGTGAAGCGGTCGAAGAACTCGACCTTCCACTTGGCCCACGCATTCGGCTCAACCTGCGTGACCATGACCGCCCACGGCAGCCACGGCAGCAGAAAGAGCACTATGCCGAGCAGATGAATCGGGCTGGCCAGCACGCGCCAGCGATTCCGCAGCAACACGTAGAAAAACGCCGGCGCCCCAATGCACGCCAACGGCATCGGCATCTTGTAGAGCATGGCGCAGCCGGCCGCGAAATACGCCAACAGCACCAGCAGCGTGCGCTTGCGGCCCACCGGCTCGTCGCCGTAGGCCACCCACAGCGACGCCAGCGAAAGCGTCATCAGCGCCGTCAGCCCCAGATCGCTAGCCCCCCGATGCGACCAGTGCAGGATGAAGGCGCTGCTGGCCGTCGCGAAACCGGCGAATATCGCGGCCCGATCGCCGCCGATGCGCCGCGTCAGCCAGAACACCGTCAGCACCAGCAGCACGGCCGCGACCGCGTTTGGCAGCCGGGCCGCAACCTCATCCACCGGCCGCCCCAAGGCCTGGCTCGTCAGCATGACGACCCAATATGGACCGGGCGACTTCTGCATGCGCGTCTCGCCCGAGAAACGCGGCACCAGCCACTCACCGGCGTCCTGCATCTCGCGCGCCGTTTGCGCGACCCAGCAGTCGATCGGCTCGAACGCCGCTCCGCCGCCAAGGTCATAGAAGCAAAGTAGAAGCGTCCAGCCCAGCAGCGCCAGCAGCCACCCCCACATCGCCGGCGTCAGTGGACCACGCCCTCCGCCCAAACCGCTGCTCAGATCATCGGCCGCTGGTGAACCCGACACGACTGCCTGCTCACTCACGGTCATTGATCCGCCTGGGGCTTGGACATTGGCTCGCTCATCGCATTATTGACGGCGTTCATCAGTTCAATGTAGTCGGCCTGTGTGCGCATGAGTTGTTTGACGAGATCATTGCTGGCAAGTGCCGCCTCGAAATCGGCCAGCTTGTGCTTGTCCGACGGCTCGATCGGCTTGCCCGTCGACTCCAGCGTCCGCATGCGCTGCATGTGCTCGTTGTACTCGCGCAAAAGCTTCTGGGCGTCGGTGTCAGCCTGAATCGCTTGCTGCGACTGGACGTGGGCCTTGACGCACGGCTCGGCCGCGATGGCCTGCCCGAGGGCGCGAGCCTGTTGCACCAGCGTCTGGTTAATGGGCATGGTCTGCTCCAATCGAGGGTCTTGGTCAATCGAGCATGGATTGTAGCCGGGGCCGCCGACGCTTGCATCCCGGCCACTGATGCCGGTCGTCTAACCCGCACTCAGGGATTGGGTTCACCCGGCCCGCGTAACGCCGCCTCGACCTGACGCAATGCGTCGCGAGCCCGTGCGTTGTTCGGATCGACCGCCAGCACCTCTCCAAACCGGCCGGCCGCCGCTTCGAGCCGCCCGCGCTTCACTTCCACCGCGCCGAGGTTGAAGAGCGTTGTCGCA
>JAFGRR010000459.1 GCA_016935035.1 Phycisphaerae bacterium
ACGTATTACGCGGTCCGGACGCTCCAGGATGCAGACACCATCGGCGTCGGCAACCGCCCGCCCCTCAAACGCGTCCGGTACTCTGCGCCAACTCTCGACCGGATACTCCCAAAGCCGCTTGCCACCGCTGAGCGCCGTTCCGAGCCCGCAACCGAACACCCCACCCGGCACCGGCACGGCCATCAGGCTGCCGCGACGGACGGCTGACCAGAACGGCGGCGCGTCCGAATGCAACTCACGCCCCTTGAACAACGCGTCTTCCGTAACCGATCGCAGCAGGTCGACCGTCGTCGCACTGCCGGTCACCCCATCAGCCACAGCCGTCTTTTCGCGACCGTCCGACAGGCGCAACAGCCGAACGCGTTGCTCGCTCAGCGCCCGAACCAGGATGGAAGTCTCTTCGGCACCACGCGGATGCGCGGCGTCAAGCACGAGTTCGTGCCCGTCCAGCGTCCAGCGACGCCGAAAGTCGGGTCGCAGCACCACGTCCTGTGCGGCCCCCAGCGGCGCCTGTGCCCGAGTCACGCGCCGTAACATCGCCCGCTCGGTCTCATCAAGCGACTCATCCGCCAGCCCGAGTGCCTCCCACGCAAGCCCATCGCGTGCCGCCCCCTCGGCATCACCGAGCGCCGTAGCTGTCTCCCAGCGCTTGAGCAACACATGCCGCCACTGCCGCTCGTCGAAGTGTGACTCGTCGAGCGTCTGGACGTGTCGCCCCAACGCTTCCGGGCAAAGCGCCTTGCGCCGGGACTCGTCGCCGCCCTCGAATTCCCACAGCACGAGGGCCGCATCGACGCGCCGGCGCAACCGCGCATCATCCGCCACTGTCACCGCCAACCGTTCCAGCAGCGCGCGATCATCGCACCCCGCCGCACGCGATAATCCGTCGCCGATCACAGCATCGCACTCATCCGGCGTCAGACTTGGCAGAAGCGTGGCAAGCCGCGCGGCGGCATGACGCCAGACGGCCACGCGCTGATACGCATCACCCACCGTGACCATGGTCGGGTGCGTGCCACTCGCGGCCATGAGGTCCAGATACCGCCCCGCCGCCGCCGCAAGCTGACTGTCGGACACCAGCGTCCCCGCGATCATCAGGGCCACGCGATCGACCAGCTCGGATGACGGGGCCAGCTTGCCAGCTTCCCACAACATCACCAGCCGCTGCTGAGCATCAGCCAGAGCCGGCGCCTCGGCCAGCATAATCTCGGTCAACAAAGCAGCACTGGACGCCCGCAGGTGCTCATCCGCAGGCGCGAAATCGGCCAAACGCTCGCGTGCCGCCGACAGATCACCCGCCGCAGCATCTGCCGCCGACAGCGCATAGCGTGACTGGTCAGACAGCTTGTCCGGGTCGGCGTCGGCACCATCACGCGACGCGCGGCTACCGGGGTACTTCAGCACGCGGTTCGGCGTCAGTGCATACAAGTCGCCGCCGTCTGCCACCAGGTTCGCCAGCGGCGTCCAACCCGGTGTCTGGCGGTCGGCCGTCGGCTGCCACTGATCCGTGATGACCTTGCCGGTCTCACCATCCAACGCGACGATGCCATCGCGCGTCGGCACGTACACGCGCCCGCCAACTATCACGCCCTGACCGGTCACCGCCAGCGGCACCGAGCCCCACCGCACACTTCGACCATCTGCCGCATCCACGCAAGACACGCGATCACCAGCCATGACGACACCGCCGGGCAACGTGCCGATCAACGACTGCACGTTGCCGCGCGGCACACACCACCGCCGCCAGCCCGTGCGCCGTTCGAGCGCGATGATCTCGTCACTGTCGGGCGGAGCCCAGATCGTCAGGTCGCTGCCGAGCACGGGAGCGAGCATCGCTCCACGGCGCGGTGGCGGCGCTTCACCCGGCCAGACCGGCCCTTCGACATCCGGCGGCATGCTCGGATATTCAACCGCCCAGCGCCACACCAGCGCGCCGGCGTCTTCCGTCGTCCGGACACCACCCACTGTCTCGCGTGCCTCGCGCCCCACGGCCGCGATGATGCCCTGCCCCGTGCTGATCAGGATGTCGCGATCGCTGACGCGAATCTGGCACTGCCCACCCGACCCGGTCAGGTCGCCCGGCGTGTCGAGGAGGGTCATCTCCGCCAGCAGATCGCCGGCCAGCGGGTCAAGTAAACCCACACGCAATGACGCGCCGCTCTGATAGAGAACGACCAGTTCGCTCTCGCAGACGGCCGGCGCATCCTGGAAACAGACGCCGTAGAGCGGGCGCAAGGCATCACGGCCGAGCGTCCAGCGGACTTCACCATTGCGTGCGTCGCGGGCAACCAGCTCGCTCGCGCCGGCCTGCGCATGAGGGCGACCAGCGACTCCCCACCGCTGAACCTCCCACACGGAATCCTGGTCCGGCGTCTGAACGGACTCGATGGTGAACACGAGGCCGAAGCCGGCCGTGATGACATGCTCCGGTGCCTGCTCGAACAGCACCCGCAGGCCCGGTGGACAGGCGGCCAGCGGATCAGCCTCGTCAACATCGGATAGCACGCCGACCGACTGCGCCCCGGAACTGCTGCCGCGGCGCTGCGCCGCCACCCATCGTTCCGTCAGGGTCATCGCGTCCAGGGCCCAAAGCGTCTCGCGCTGACGCACGAATAACGTCCCGTCGCAGACCACGCCCGCCTGCAAGGGCAGCCGGCCGACTTCACCAACATAGCCCGCTGCGCTCGTGTCGCTGTCGATCGAGCCGGATTGCGGCAGCGCCCG
>JAFGRR010000460.1 GCA_016935035.1 Phycisphaerae bacterium
GACTGTCGGCTGCTGACAACGGGCTATGCGTATTTCGCCAATTCGTATCGCCTTACAGAGGTGCCCGCAGGTTGGCAGGCCGCACGGACTGAGTATGGCGGCACGTTCATCGCGGCGATCGAGCGCGGCGATGTGCTGGCTTGCCAGTTTCACCCGGAGCTGTCGGCGGCGTGGGGACTCGGACTATTGCGGCGTTGGCTCGGCGATGCGGCCGTGAGCGGAGGTGTTGCATGTTGACGGTTCGCATCATTCCGTGTCTCGACGTGCGCGACGGCCGCGTGGTGAAGGGCGTGCGGTTCGCCGGCCTGCGTGATGCCGGCTGCCCGGTCGAGCGGGCGGCGCTTTACGAGAAGCAGGGGGCTGACGAGTTGGTGATGCTCGACGTTTCGGCCACGCCCGAAGGTCGCGCGACGCAGGTTGATACCGTGCGGCTGGTACGCGAACAGTTGTCGATACCGCTGTCGGTCGGCGGCGGCGTACGCAAGGTGGCGGACGCCGGGGCGCTGCTCGACGCCGGCGCTGACAAGGTCGGAATCAACACCGCTGCCGTCCGCGAGCCGCAGCTTATTGATGAGTTGTCCCGGCGGTTTGGCTGCCAATGCACGGTGCTGGCGCTCGACGCGGCGCGGACCGCGAACGGTTCGTGGGAAGTCGTCGTGCTGTCGGGACGCGAGCGAACCGGACGCGACGCGATCGCGTGGGCTCGTGAGGCCGCCGACCGTGGCGCCGGCGAAATCCTGCTGACGAGTTGGGATCGTGATGGCACGCGGGCCGGCTATGACGACGAGTTGATCGCCGCCGTCAGCGACGCGGTGACGGTGCCGATCATCGCTTCCGGCGGGGCGGCCGGGCCGGAGCATCTGCTGTCGGCGTTAAAGGCCGGGGCGGATGCGGTGTTGGCGGCCTCGATTTTTCACGATGGCGAGCTAACCGTCGCCGACGTCAAGGGCTATCTCGCGCAAAACGGAGTCAACGTGCGAACATGATCATTCCCTCGATTGACATGATGGACGGCCAGGCCGTGCAACTCATCGGCGGACGCGAAAAGGCCATCGACGCCGGCGATCCGCGGCCGATCGCCGAGCGTTTCGCACTGGCGGGCGAAATCGCCGTGGTTGATCTGGACGCGGCGCTGGGGCGTGGCTCGAACGTCGATGCCATTGCCGAATTGGTGCGGATGGCGCCGTGCCGCGTGGGTGGCGGTATCCGCGACGTGGAGTCGGCGATTGCGTGGCTTGACGCTGGAGCCACGCAGGTGGTGCTCGGTACGGCCGCCAAGCCCGAAGTGCTTTCGAAGCTGCCGCGGGAACGCGTTGTCGCGGCTCTCGACGCCGTCAATGACGACGTGGTGGTCGAAGGTTGGCGGAAGCACACCGGACGGAGTGTGCTGGAACGCATGCGCGAACTGCGCGAGTTCGTCGGCGGCTTCCTGGTTACGTTCGTCGAGCGCGAGGGGCGGTTGGGCGGCAGCGATCTGGCGCGAGCTGAGAAACTGCGTGATGCGGCCGGTGGCGCGAAATTGACTGTGGCCGGCGGCGTCACGACGGTTGATGAGATCGCCGCGCTGGATCGGCTGGGGATCGACGCCCAGGTCGGCATGGCGCTGTACAGCGGGCGTATGGACCTGGGCGACGCGATCGCGGCTCCGCTGACGTCCGATCGGGCCGATGGGTTGTGGCCAACGGTGGTGGTCGATGAACGCGGCGTGGCGCTGGGGCTGGCGTGGTCGAGTGCCGACAGCTTCCGTGAAGCGGTGCGCACGCGGGCCGGCGTGTATCAGTCGCGCCGACGCGGGTTGTGGAAGAAGGGTGAGACTTCGGGCGCGACGCAGGAGCTATTGCGCGTCGATCTCGACTGTGATCGCGACGCGCTGCGGTTCACGGTGCGACAGCGAGGTGCCGGATTCTGCCACAACGACACGCGTACGTGCTGGGGCGATGATCGCGGGCTGGGACGGTTGGCGCGGCAACTCGCCGAACGCGTGCAAGCGGCGCCGCCCGGTTCGTACACCCGTCGACTGCTGGACGATCCCACGCTGCTGGCCCGCAAGTTGGCCGAAGAAGCACGCGAGCTG
Organism: Phycisphaerae bacterium; assembly: GCA_016935035.1. GTDB lineage: Bacteria > Planctomycetota > Phycisphaerae > UBA1845 > Fen-1342 > JAFGRR01. Next base: position 2,075 of record JAFGRR010000460.1, read on the forward strand.
GCCGAGGCGAAGGATGCCGGCGATGTGACGTGGGAAGTCGCGGACGTGATGTACTTCGCGCTCGTAGCAATGGTCCGTGCCGGCGTGCGGCTCGACCGGGTCGAGGCGGAACTCGACCGCCGAGCGTTGAAAGTCACGCGCCGGCCGGGCGATGCCAAACCGAAGGGGCAGTCATGAGCACCTTTAGCTTCCGGCGTCTGCGGCTCGACAAACTCGCCACCTGCGCGGTTGGTCAACTGGACGACGTGACGATCGCGCAGGCCGGCGAGATCGTACGCGACGTGCGAGCCGGCGGTGAGCCGGCGTTGCGCGCCCAAGCCGAACGGCTCGGTGATCTCAAGCCGGGCGAACCGCTTGTCTACACACGCGAAGACTTGCAGCGTGCTTTGGAAGTTGTGTCCGCCGACACGCGGGCGTTGTTGGAGCGGACGGCGACGCGGATTCGAGCATTCGCGGCGGCGCAGCGGGCTTGTCTGACCGGTTTGACCACGCCGGTTCCAGGCGGGCAGGCCGGGCACACGGTAGCGGCGGTCGAGGCGGCGGGGTGCTATGCGCCGGGCGGACGTTTTCCGTTGCCGTCATCGGTGTTGATGACGGCGGTGACGGCCCGCGTGGCGGGTGTGCAGCATGTGGTGGTGGCTTCGCCACGACCGACGGCGGTGACTTTGGCGGCCGCCGCCGTCGCCGAGGCGGACATGTTGCTGGCGGCGGGCGGGGCACAGGCGATCGCGGCGCTGGCCTTCGGCGTTGGGCCGGTGCCGCGTTGCGACGTCGTGGTCGGGCCGGGCAACCGCTGGGTGACTGCGGCGAAGCAGATTGTCGCGGGCACGGTGGCGATCGACATGCTGGCCGGCCCGTCGGAGTTGACGGTAGTCGCCGACGCAGCGGCTGATGCGGCCTTGGTCGCCGCCGATTTGCTGGCGCAGGCCGAGCACGATCCTGACGCGGTGCCGGTGCTGGTCACGCTCGACGCCGCGCTGGTGCCGGGGGTGGAAGCGGAATTGATGCGGCAACTGGCGGATCTGCCGACGGCGGAGACGGCGCGGGCTGCGCTTGAGAACGGCTTTGCGGTCGTGGTTGACACGCGTGACGAGGCCGTCGCGGCTTGTGATGAGCTGGCACCGGAGCACCTGGCACTGCACGTGGCCGACGCGGACACGTGGTTGCCGCTGCTCTCACACTACGGTGCGGCGTTCGTCGGGGGGCCGAGCGCCGAGGTGCTCGGCGATTATGGCATCGGGCCGAACCACGTGCTACCGACCGCCCGCACGGCGCGGGCCATCGGCGGGCTGTCGGTGTTCACGTTCTTGCGGGTGCGAACGTGGTTGCGGGCGGAGGCTGGGGCGGAGTTGTCGGCCATCGCGCGCGACGCGGCGCAACTGGCACGCCTCGAAGGCCTCGAAGCGCACGCCCGCTCGGCCGAACGGCGCGTATCCAGCGACCATCAGATGTAGCGGCCGACATCTCGTCGGCCGTCTTCGGGGAGGCCATGGCCCGCGTGGGGTTCCACTGCTCTTGAGCAGTGCTTCCTCGTATTTGCCAAGACACTGCTCAAGAGCAGTGGCACCGTTGAGTGGTTTGTTCCAGCCTGTGATTCACCCGCAAGATGCCGGTGCCACATGCTTCCTGCCCTAATTGGCGTTCATCAGCAACTCGGCGATTTGGATTGCGTTGAGGGCGGCGCCTTTGCGCAATTGATCGCCGCTGAGGAAGAGGTCGATGCCGCGGCGGTCGGGTTGCGAGATGTCCTGGCGGATGCGGCCGACCAGGATGTCGTCGATGCCGCTGGCTTCGATCGGCATGGGGAAGTGCTGCGGCTCGACCTGATCGACGAGGCGCACGCCGGGGGCGGCGCTCAGAATGTCACGCACTTCGGCCGGGGTGATCGGTTGCTCGAAGGTCAGGTTTACCGACTCGCTGTGCGCCCGCATCACCGGCACGCGTACGCACGTGGCGCTGATCTGAATGCCGTCGTCGTGGAAGATCTTGCGAGTTTCACGCACCAGCTTGCGTTCTTCCTCGTTATAGCCGGTGTCGTCGATCGGCGAGTTGTGCGAGAACAGGTTGAACGCGCATGGGAATGGGAATAGCTCGGGCCGCGCCGGCTTGCCGGCGAGGACGTCGCGTGACTGGGTTTCGAGTTCCTGCATGGCGCGCATGCCGGCACCGCTGACTGCCTGGTAGGTGCTGATGACCATCCGGCGGACCTGGTTGACACCGTGCAGTGGCCAGATGGCGGTGATGCAGATGATGGTCGAGCAGTTCGGGTTGGCGATGATGCCGTGGTGCTCGAAGGCGTCTTGCGGATTGATCTCGGGCACGACCAGCGGCACGCCGGGGTCCATGCGAAAGGCCGACGAGTTGTCGACGACCACCGCGCCGGCCTTGACCGCCGCCGGCGCGAATTGGCGACTGGTGCCGCCGCCGGCGGAGAAGAGGGCGATATCGATGCCGGCGAACGAGTCGGCCGTGAGCTCGCGTACGACATGCTCCTGGCCGAGCATTCGCACCTTCTGTCCGGCACTGCGGGCCGATGCCAGCATGACATAACGCTTATCATGCCAGCCGCGCTGCTGGATTATGGAGATGAACTCCTTTCCGACGGCGCCGGTGGCGCCGACGATTGCGATGGTGTTGTGTTTGTTGGTCATACGGGGCGGTGTCTCATGTGGCC
>JAFGRR010000461.1 GCA_016935035.1 Phycisphaerae bacterium
AGTCATCCCACAGCGGTAGCCGCCACAGCCGCTCGCGCGTTCGCCGGCCGCACTCGCCGAGTTGTCCGCACAGTTCGTCGTTGTTGCTCATGATGCCAGCGGCAAACGTGCCCAGCGCCACGCGCACGCCGCCAGTCAGGGTCGCTATGTCGATGAGGCTCGTCGGCTTGCAGTGCTTCTGGGCATATGTCAGAGCGTCGGCGAGCACCAGACGCCCCTCGGCGTCCGTGTTTGTGACCTCGACTGTCTTGCCGTTCATCATCCTGATGATGTCGCCGGGGCGGTACGCATCGCGCGAGACCATGTTTTCAGCGGCAGCCACCAGCCCGGTGATGTTGCACTTGAGCTTGAGCAGGGCGGCGGCCTTGAGAATCCCCATCACCGTGCAGCCGCCGGTCTTGTCGAACTTGAGGCCGGCGAGTCCGGCCGACGGTTTGATCGAATAGCCGCCAGTGTCAAAGGTGAGCGCCTTTCCGACCAGCACCGTGCGGTGGTGTGAACCGGGAGCGCCGCGATAGCCGAGCTGGATGAGGCGTGACGCGTGCGTGGCGCCTTGGCCAACCGACAGCAGGCCGTTCATGCCAAGCTGTTTCAGCTTCGGACTCTCGATCACAGTGCATTTCAGCTTGTGCTGCCGCGCCAGTTTGCGCGCCTCGGCCGCCAGCGCGGCGGGGTGGATGATGTTGCCGGGCTGCTGCGCCAATTGGCGCGTGTAGTTGATCGCCTCGGCCAGCCGCAAGCCGTCGCGCACCTGCGTCTGCACGCGCGACGCCCGATTGGCCTCGCGAGAACGCAGTATCATGTTGATCTTGGCGGGTTTCTTCTTGTCCGGCCGCTTGTGTGCGTCGAAGCGATAGCCGGCCAGCGCCATGCCGATCGCCCACTCGCGCGTTGCCTCGGCTACGCGGCAGGCCAGCAGGCCGTCGATCCACACGCCGGCCGCCGATAGCCCCTCGTCGATCAGCCACTCCGCCGTTCGCGCAGCCGCCTCGCGCACATGGTGCGGTTCGAGACGCTGGCCCTCGCCGAGGCTGACCGCCAGGATGCGGCGGTAGTTGCCTGAGCGGGTTGTGTGGGCCAGGCGGCCGACCTTCTCGCCCAGCGCACCCGCGTCCAGCAGTTCGCTGATTGCGTCGTCACAGATGTGGTCCACTTGGGCCAGCATCTGCATCGGTGGGGGCGGCTTGATAACCAGCGGTACGATCAGCACTTTGCCACGGCTGGCGGTCTTCTGACCGCCGCCAAACTCGAACACCGTCCCGTTGTGAGCCATCCCGATCTTCCTATTTGCCTGGTGAACGATGATCACTGCCGCGCGAGCGCGCAGGTTATCACGAGCGCCGACTCGGCGAAAGGCTCAGCCCAGCTCATCCGGGCTGTCCACGATGAAATCAGCGCCGGCGCCCGCGAGTTCGGCACGCGTGCGAAAGCCCCAGGTGACTCCCACCGCCAGCGCGCCGGCGCGATGGGCTGTCTCCACATCCGTCGGCGTGTCGCCGACCATCCACGTTTCCGTCGGCGCGATATCCAAATCCTCGCAGATGCGGCGCAGGTAGTGTGGGCTGGGCTTGCGGTGCTCTTCGTCAATGTAGCCCAGGACCTGATCGAACTCGCCGTCCTGCCAGAAAGTTGCCACCATGCGGCGGGTCATGTCGTGGGGTTTGTTCGAGAGCACGGCGAGTCGGATGCCGGCGGCGCGCAAACGTCCAATAAGTTCCTGGACGCCGGGGTACGGCCGCGTGTGGCGCAAGGGGCGAACGCGGTAACGGGCGCGGGCCAACTCGGCCAGCCGCGCGACCAGATGCGGGTGCGTCGCGCCGACCGCGCGCTGCGCCAGTTTTGGGATGCCCTCGCCCACCATGTATCGGTATCGCTCCACGGGGTATGACGGCAACCCGAGCAGCGTTAGGCATTCGTTGAGGGCCTCGGCTATGTCACGCAGCGAATCGACCAGTGTGCCGTCGAGGTCAAACACACAGGCTCTGGGCGGCAAGCGGTTCATCCGGGTTCCAGTAGTGGGAGACAGTCGTGTGACAACGCAACCGGCTGGACGACAGAACGTATAATAGCGATGATGGGGTCCGGGAACAATCCGCGCCGCGGCGCCGATACCCCAGCCTGGGAGCACACACGATGAATTGGCGCAACCCTGGTCTACTTCTGGTGAGCATCGTCGCGTTTGGGCTCATCATCGCAGCCGTCCGGGCGGATGACGAGGAGGATGAGCCGCGCTCGGGCCTTAGCAGCCTGATAAACACGGACGTACTGATCGACAACTACATTCGCGTGGTGGTCCGCAAGTACAACCTCAATGAGCAACAGGCCCAGTTCACGGAGCAGCTCGTCCGCCAGCAGGCCAAGGCCTTCCTCGATCAGCATCAGTACCAGCTTTTCCCGTTGGTCGATCGGATGTTCGAGGTGCGCGCCGGCGGGGACATCAGCTCACAGGAGATGGTGGACTGGGGCACGACCGTGCTCCCGATCTACGAGGACGCCAGGCAGATCATCGTCGCCGCCAACGATGGTTTCCGCGAGATCCTTGATGATGAGCAGCGCAAGATCCACGATCAGGATGTGAAGCTGATGTACGAGAGCTTCGACATGACCGAGGAGCAGTTGGGCAAGATGGTGTCGGGCGAGATGACGGTGGATGAGTTCCGCAACCCGCAACGCCGCCGATCCAATCCGCAACCCGGATCGATCCGCAGCACCCGCGCTCCGAGTTCGGATACCGGCAATCGCGGCGATGTCGCGCCGCCCCCTGGGCAGCCGCGACCGGCAACCGGCGATGGCCAAGCGACCGTGACTTACGAGCGGCCCTCCACGACCGAGACGCCGAGCACCGAGAGTGCGTCTCGTGATCGGCGGCGACCCGGACAGCCGACTCGCCAGCAGGATCCCGACAAGTACGAAAGCGAATGGGACAAGTACGTCGCGGACTTCATCGAGCGCTATTCGCTCAACGACGCCCAGACGCAGAAAGCCCACACCATTCTGAAAAGCTGCAAGGAGCAGGCGGCGCAGCTCGTGCGCCGAAACAAGTCCAAGATCGAGGTGCTGGACAAGCAACTGGCCGACGCACGCAAAGACAAGGACACGGCCAGCGAGGTCGCCAAGCTGACCAAGCAGCGTGATGGCCTGCTGGAACCGCTAACGCAGATATTCGAGCGGCAGCTCAAGCCGCGGCTCGACAAGCTGCCCACGCGTGCCCAGCGTGAGGCCGCCGAGAAACCCAAGCCGCGTCCAGCGGCTCCCGCCAAGGAACCTGCCACCACCGGCCCCTGATGCATGTCGTCGGGAGTGGTTTCGGCTGGCAAGTGGAGCGTGCTTGTCGCGGCGCGACGGCGCTATAGCGCACTTGCCGCGCCACCAGCCAGCAGTGCCTGTGTCGCTTGTCGGTTCAACCTCACCGTCGGCAATGTCCGATGTAACCCATGGAAGCCCGGATTCGTCGAACACCGGTCGCCCGTGGTTTCCTTTTACTGGCAACTGAACGCAGCATGCAGGAGTTGACCATGCGCAGGTGGCTTGGCCGTAAACGAGTGCTCTGGCTGGCGGCGACATCGGGTGTGTGCCTGGAGGTCCTGAGTGGTTGTGACCAGCAGGACACGCTCATCAGCGGCTTCGGGGCCGCAATGACCGATGTGGCGACAACGCTGATAACGGCCCTGACCGAACGGTTCCTCGGGACCGACGCGTCCGGTGCCAGCACGCCGTTGGTCAACGCGATCGCCGAGCAACTGCCCGCGATCTTCGCGTAAGGTCTGTCTTCTCTCTTCCCGGGCGGCGCGCATCCCGCCGCTGCACCAGGAAGCACGACGGCGGCCTCGCCAGAGCCACTGCTCAACGTAAGGCCGTCGATCACAGGACCGACCACGCCGATAGCGCGCCCGCAAAAACAAACGTACGGCATGCCACTGGCTTGCCGTACGTTCGGTTCTCTATTATCCACCTGCATATCTTGCCGAACTGCGGAATCGAC
>JAFGRR010000462.1 GCA_016935035.1 Phycisphaerae bacterium
CACCAACTGTGACACGGCCGTCGACGTGTTTGACATCGACACCTTCGTGGGCTCAATCACCGGCACGCCGTGTGATTGCGGCTACTAAGCAGTACCACAAGGTGCGTTGATACGCACCGAGCACTCTGAGTAACACAAACGCCGGTCGGTGAGATCCTCACCGGCCGGCGTTCTTTATGCCGTCGGCAGCACACAGCCAGGGCGCCAATGTAGCGGCCGACGTGTCGTCTGCCGCTTTCTCACGATGTAGCGACCGCCCCCTGCGGTGGCCGTAGATCGCCGGTAACCCAGCCTCGGCAGCGCCGACAACCCCGGGGCGGGCTCTACGTACCTGTCTTCGGATACCCGACGGTTTGCAACGACTCCTGAATCTCACTCAGAATTGCCGGGTCGTCGATCGTTGCGGGCATGCTGTATTCGCTGCCGTCGGCGATCTTCTTCATGGTGCCGCGCAGGACCTTGCCCGAACGCGTCTTCGGCAGACGTTGGACGACCGTGACAGTCTTGAACGCCGCAACCGGTCCGATCTTGTCGCGGACCATCTGGATCAGTTCCTTTGTGATTTCGCCGTGCGGCCGATCCACGCCGGCCTTAAGCACGACAAACCCGAGTGGTACCTCACCCTTGAGCGTGTCACGTGCCCCGACCACGGCGCACTCGGCGACGTTCGGGTGTGACGCCAGAACCTCCTCCATGCCGCCCGTGGACAAGCGATGGCCGGCGACGTTTATGATGTCATCGGTGCGAGCCATGATGAAGAGATAGCCGTCCTCATCCTGGAAGCCCGCATCGGCCGTCAGGTAGTAGCCGGAGAACGTGTTCAGATACGAGTCGCGGAAGCCGGCCTCGTTTTGCCAGAGCGTCGGTAGGCATCCCGGCGGCAGCGGCAGCTTGACCACGATGCTGCCGATCTTGCCGGGCGCGACCGGCTGCCCGGCCTCGTCTAGGACCTGCACTTCGTAGCCGGGGGCCGGTTTGGTGGGGGAGCCGGGCTTGACGGGCAGGGCGCCGAGGCCGACGCAATTGGCCGCGATGGCCCAGCCTGTTTCCGTCTGCCACCAGTGGTCGATGACCGGTACGCCGAGCTGGGTCTGGGCCCAGTTGAGTGTGTCGGGATCGCAGCGTTCGCCAGCCAGGAAGAGGGTTTCGAAACCGCCGAGGTCGTAGTTGCCGATGAGCTTGCCCTCTGGGTCCTCGCGCTTGATGGCGCGAAATGCGGTGGGGGCCGTGAAGAGGACCTTGACCTTGTGCTGCGAGATGACTCGCCAGAATGCCCCAGGATCAGGCGTGCCGACGGGCTTGCCCTCGAACATGATCGTTGTGCACCCGGCCAGCAGCGGGCCGTAGACGATGTACGAATGCCCGACCACCCAGCCAATGTCTGACGCCGCCCAGTAGACATCGCCGGCCTCGACGTTGTAGATGTTCTTCATGCTCCAGTGCAGCGCGACGGCGTGGCCACCGTTGTCGCGCACCACTCCTTTCGGAATGCCCGTCGTGCCGGAGGTATACAGGATGTACAGCGGGTCAGTGGCCTCGACCATCACGCAGTCAACCGGGTCGGCGCTGGCCAGGGCGTCGTTCCAGTCGATGTCACGGCCCGGTGACATCGCGGCCTGGGCCTGCGGGCGCTGAAAGACGATGCACTTCTGGGGCTTCGACTCGGCCAGCTCAATCGCCTGGTCGAGCAGCGGCTTGTACTCGATGACGCGCTTGCCCTCGATACCGCAGGATGCCGAGACGATTAGTCGCGGCTGGGCGTCATTGATGCGCGTCGCGAGTTCCTTCGGCGCGAAACCGCCGAAGACCACCGAGTGAATCGCGCCCAGTCGGGCGCAGGCCAGCATCGCGATCACCGCCTCGGGGATCATCGGCATGTAGATGATCACGCGGTCACCCTTTTGTACGCCCTGGCTGCGCAACGCGCCCGCGAAGTGCGCTACCGCGTCACGTAGCTCGCGGTAGGTGTACGTCCTTACCGTGCCGGTTACCGGGCTGTCGTAGATAAGAGCCGGCTGATCCGCGCGACCCTGTTCGACGTGGCGGTCGAGAGCGTTGTAGCAGGTGTTCAGTCGTCCACCCACGAACCAGCGGTACATCGGCGGGTTGCCGTCATCGAGCACCCGTTCCCATCGCTGGTCCCAATTGATACCCTCCGCGGCCTCGGCCCAGAAGCCGTTGGGGTCTTCGAGTGAACGCCGATACGCTGACTCATACGCGCTCGCCATGTGCTTAGCTCCTCGTGATCCATCCGAATCCACCGGACCCCGCCGATCGGACCCGGTGGTGTGAAGTGCCGCGCGACGGTGCGTCACGCGGATAGTGTGTGCATCGTGGCGGAGCGTGACGGGAATGTAAAGCGCAGCGACGGCAGGAGCGCTGCGCGATCAGGAGGCAGGGGGGCTCGGACTGGCCGAGCCCCGCCGCCGGATTCGAGCGACAGGTCGGGACCGTCCCGACTGGGCCTGGGCGGTAGTGTTAGGCGTCGCCCGAATCATGATCCTGGCACCGCCCCCCGTGTGGCCGGCAGCCGCCTATTTTGCCGCCGGCCACTCATCCGCGAAGATCTCGTCGCGAGTGTGGTGGCGCGGGAGTGGGTGCTGCCCATTCATCTATTGCGACCTCGCGGCCAGATCTGACAGAAACCCAAGAGAATCTGCCACCCGGATGACCGATCCGAGCCCGTGATGTGAACCGGCAAAAAGGAAGAACAAGCGGCTGCGCAGCCGAGGTGAGGACAGGGACGCGGCCCCGTCGGCGTTAGCGTGAACGGCCCAGCAGGCCGCTATCAATCATGTATGTTGGTGGCCGCCACGTGGCCACGAAGCCTCCGATCGCCACCGCCATCACGACCAGCAGCGCGAAAAAGGACGTGTCCGCGTACCAGACGCGCGTGTCGAGCGTCAGCGGATTGAGCGAGAGCATCGACGCCACGAACAGTCCGGCCATCACGGCGATGAGCCCGAAACGCTGCATGACCCACACCGCCAGCCCGACGCCGCAAATGCCGATCACAATCCACGACACCAGCGGATGACTGCCGCGTGGGACGAACATCGGTGCCGTGAGAATCACCGCGATGATGCTGGCGGGCAGCGCGCGGCGCAGAAACACCCGCAGCAGCGCGAGAATCAAGAGCAGAAACATGCCCTTGTAGACCGAATATCGCAGAGCCTCGATGCACATTGCCAACGCTTGTCTGCCACCCAGCACCGAAGTGAATTCCTCGTTACTGCGCCAGGGCATCCGCTGTATGAATCCCAGCCATCCGGTCGCGTACCAATCGAGCTGCATGAGCAGGTAGAACACGGTACCCAGCGTGGCCCCCAGCAGCAGATCCTGTCCAACACGCCCGTCGCGCCAGCGGCCCGCCAGCAGCCGGCTCCACGAGATCAGCATGTGCGGCCAGAAACGCCGCACATATGGCTCGAGCGCCATATAGAACAGCCACATCGCCACCCCCTCGCCCAGCGCGCCGACCACCGCATAGCTGATCAGCAGCAGTTCAGCGTCCGCGTCCGCCACATGGTGGGCCTGAAGCAGCCACGCCGTCATTCGCGCCAGCATCACGAATGCACACAGTCGGCTCGCCCCGCGCTCGTCGCCGCGACCGCGCCTGCGGTTGATGTATGCCAACGGCGCCGCCAGGACGATCAGGGCCGCGAAAAGGAACGCCTCCGTGCGCATGACCAGCAATTTCCGCAGGTCAATCATGCGCCACGGCACCGCTTCCGGGGCGTTCGGTGTGCCATTGAGCACCACGAAGGTCATCGGCCGGCCGTGATAAGCCGCCGCCTCGACTCGCACCGGAATCTCGGGGTGCCCCGGCAGTTGTCCTTCCCAGCTCATTCGTACGTCAGCCGGCAGCCGCGGTGCGCATAGTGGCGTCGCCGCATGCAGGTCCGCGAGTTCCAGGCCGGCTGCTTTCAGCAGTGGCGTCCAATCGAACTCGGATTCCGACTCATGTGGCGTGAGACAATGCCGCGGCAACGCCTCGAAACCGACCAAGTGGCCCATCGGGTCAAGCTTGATCGTGCACATGCCGGGCTGGTGCGGCGGCGGGTCCGTCAGTCGCACGGCCCCACGCCCAAAAACCAGATTCTCCGCCGTGATCGGCACCAGCGGCGCATCGTTCCGCCGATACCAGAACAGCACATCATTGTCTGCATGCAACGCGAACGTCGGCACCGGCTGGTCTGGCCGCGTATCCGGGGTGTTCATGAACTCGCAGGCCGGATCAACCTCAAAGCCCCAGGCCTCATCGCGCGGATTCGGCGTTCCTCCGAGCTGCTCAATCAACTCCTGCGCGCGATGCGCCAGTACCTCGGGGCTGAGCGTCATGCCACGCCAGTCAGGCGTCTGGGGCGTTGGTGGAACGGTCAATATCACGGCCATCATTGCCAGGAAAGCGATGAGTCCACCGACGATTGTCTGTCGGCCGGCCTTCAGACTTTCGCCGGCAGCGGCCACGACCTCGGGCGAGGGTGTTTCGCCGGCGGCCATCGCGGCCGAAAGCACATCTCCGCCCGGCAGCAGTGCCGCCACCGCCAGCGCCGACCTCGGTCGTCGATCCGGATTCTTGTCCAGGCAACGCAGAATCGTCCGCTCGACCGCCGGCGCGATATCGTGCATGACGCTCGATGGCGTGGGAGGTGCCGCGTCGCGCTGCAAGCGCATCAGGTCCTCGATATGCTCCGCGCGAAACGCCGGCTTGCCCGTGAACAACTCGTATAGCACCAGCCCGAGCGAGTAGATGTCACTGCGCGGCGACACGTCCTGGCCGGAAAGCTGCTCCGGAGCCATGTATGCTGGCGTGCCGGCCCGCAGTTCCGCGCCTTTGATTTGCTCGCGATGACCGGCCAAGCCGAAGTCGGTGATTCGCACCCGTCCCTCGCCGTCGAGCATGATGTTCGCCGGCTTGAGATCGCGGTGCAGCACGCCCTTGGCATGCGCCGCCGCCAGACCGCCGCAAAGCTGGTGCGCGATGTCGAGGGCCTTGTCGGACGGCAACCGGCCGATGCGCCTCAGCAGTGTGGCCAGATCCTCGCCGTCCACGTACTCCATCGAGATGAAGTAATCGCTACCCGCCTGACCGACGTCGTATACGCGACAGACGTTCGGATGCGCGATCTGCCGCGCCACGCGCACCTCGTTCAGGAAACGCTGTAGCCATACTGGCTCGTGGGCGATCTCGGCCAGCAGGAACTTCATCGCGATCGGTTGGTCAAGCGTTAGATCATGGGCCCGGTACACCTCGCCCATGCCGCCCTGGCCAAGACGCGAGATGATGCGGTAACGGTCGGCGATCAGTGTGCCGGCCTCGAAGCCCTTGCCGTCGCGCGCCACGCCGCTGCTTGTCACCGATGGTCTTCGGCCGAATGATAGCTGCAACCCCAGGCTGGGCAACAGCCGAGTCGCTGTTCGCAGTGGATCCTCGTTGCTTGGCGCTTCGTCGCGATGCCGCAACAGTGTCTCGACAGCCGCCCGCAACACATCATCATCGCCGCAGCTCTGGCGCACAAACGCATCACGCTCGGCGGGCGGCCTGGCGCAAGCGGCGAGGAAGAGCTCCTTGGCACGCGTGTGTTGCTTGGGTGTCATGATCGGCCACCGTGTATCACCGCGCCCGGCGCGGTGTGTCAGCGTCCCGCCCGCGGCGGGTGGGAGACAGAACATCAGACTTTGGCGTCAGGAACCGCGCCCCAGACGCTGGGCCAGTTGCTCACCGGCATTCTACAGACGAGGCGCCAAAACAAACAGACACCAATCGAGCGCCGGCGATTGTCAATCATCGCTCTTGCGCCGCGGCGTTTTCGACGCACGCGAACGCGCCGGCCGTCGCGAGGAGGGCGCCGTCGTGTCCGTGTGCGCCTCGGTCGGTGGACTCGGTGGCACGAGTTGGGCATTCAGATAACGCCGCTCGAAAGCCAGGCGATGTGCGGCGCTGTAGTGCGTGTTGAGCTGGTTCCAATCGAAGTGCTGCGCATGACTCTCGACTCGGTTGCGCAGATTAATCCGCTCACGCCGCGTCAGCCGCGTCAGCGCGTGCAGCCAGTCCGTCACCTGGCGCACCGTCGTGTCGAAGCCCGCGTTTCGCCGCCGCGCCACGTACATCCCGTTCTCGTCGTGGTCCGGGAAGTTCTCCATCACATATGCGCCGAATCCGCTGAGGTCGCTGGTTACCGCCGGCACGCCGCGCACGACGCACTCCAGCGGCGTATATCCCCACGGCTCGTAGTACGACGGAAACACGCCGATGTGGCAGCCGCGGACAAACTGGTCATAGTCAAGGCTGAGCAGCGGGCTGGTCGCCGACATGAACTCGGGGTGGAATAGCACTTTCACGCGGTCTTCCGGCAGATTCCACAAGCCCTTGTGACGCAGGTGCCGCAGAACCGGGTCGTTGCCATCATCCACCAGGTCGTGCGTGACGATCGACGGCGGCGGCCCCTGACGCATGGCGTACATCATGCGTTTCAGCCGCACCGCGGCATACTCGTCGAGCAAGTCCGAAATCGACGGCATCTGCCCGCGCGCCACCGTGTGAAACAGCCGCTTGCCCATGTCCTCCGTGATCGCCTCGCAGGTATCGCGCAGCTCCCGGAACATCGCCTGACGATTCAGTGTCTCGACGTTCAAGGCCCTGTACGGCACGCGTGTGACGATGAACGCCACGATTGTCGCGGGTGAGGCCTCGGCTTTCAGTCTGTGGTTCAACTCCGCCAGGGACTCGATGAACACGTCGAGCCCCTTGTTGCGGTACTCGTAGCGCCCCGAGGTGAACGCGTACAGCGTGCGGCTCAGGTCGAACGTGTAGCTCGGAAAGAAATGCCCCATCACGAACTCGTGAATTCGACTGCGGCTCTCGCGGTGCAGAATCTGAAACTCGTGCGGAGCGGCGAAACGTTCGACGTTCAGCCCGTTCGGCAGCAGCACGTCCGGCACGCGTCCCAGGAATTGCTGTGCCTCCATGCCCGTAATGCCGGAAACCGTCGTGAACACGTCCGCTGACTGCACCGCCGCCCCTTCCAGCGCGTGCCGATGCGCGAATCCGTGCTCCCTCGCCACGGCGGCGCCGTCGATGCTGTGCAGATGGTCGTACAAATCGACGTGGGCCGCGCTCAGGGCGCGCCCGACCAGCGTTGCGTGTGTGGTGAATACCGTTGCCAGCGGGGCATTGCGGTGCCTGAGCATCGGCAGGGCGGCGGCGCCCTGCCACTCGTGGAAGTGCGCCAGCAGCGGCCGATCGCCGATCCGCTGTTGCAGCGACATCAGAAACTCGGTGACCGCGTAGCCGAATCCGACGCATTCGTCGAATTCGTAGTCGCCCTCAGGGCAGCCGATGCCGTTGTCTTTCCATAGGAAGTACTTCACTTCCGCCAAGCGGTGCGCCACCGAACCGAGGTCGATCAGCAGAACCTGTGGCC
>JAFGRR010000463.1 GCA_016935035.1 Phycisphaerae bacterium
CCTCGCCGGCCGCCTCGTCGCCACCCGCTGGCGCCGCGACAACATTCTCGCCGGCGATCTGCTCTTCTTCATCAACACCTGCGGCCGCATCTTCCACGTCGCCATCGCGATCTCGCCGACGCATTACGTACACAGTGCCCCGCCCGAAGTGCAGATCAACAGCCTCGTGCCCGGCGATCGGCTCTACTCCGGATACCGCGAACGCGCGTTCTTCGCGGCAAAACGCATCGCGCCGTGACAAACCAATTGCCAATCCGCGGGCGCCGGGGGCAGACGCGCCGCAGACGGGATTGCCTGTGCCAGACTCTGCGATCCACGGGCAGGTCTGCGACCTGCCCATGGCACCCGATACCATGATGCCACGGCGCACATCGCCGTACCCGTTACAATGTGCCGCGACTTGCACCTGACCAACGACCAGTTACAGCCCCGGCGGCGGTGGAGGACATATGGGCAAACTCATGCGTTACATCCTGAACATCAACACCATCTGGGGCCTGATGATCCTGGTGGCGTTCCTCCTGTGCGTGGCGCAGCACTATATGCCGACGAAGACGCTGGTGCCGGTCGAGCAGCTTCGCTCAGGCTCCAACCTGATCGCCGTCACGGTGAAGGAGCCAGACGACACCAGGTTACTCCTCATGGCAACGCTGTGGCTGCATGAGGGCTCGCTCGATATCGACCGGCTCGAAGTGAACCAGGACGACAGGACCGACTGGACGATCTCGGCGGAACGCATCAACGATTACTGCCTCCTGACCTGGGACTGCAAGGCAACCGGTGAATACGTCCTGGAAGTCGGCGATCAACCCGTAAGCAAAGGCCGGCTCGTCCGCCTCGAATCGCTGACAAACGCCGCCTTCGACTATGCAAAGTCGGCCTTCGACATCGCGCTCGGGCTGGTGGCGGTCATGGTGCTGTTCCTGGGTCTGATGAAGGTAGGTGAGGATGCCGGCATCGTCCAAATGGTCGCGCGCCTCTTCTACCCGATCATCCGCTTCCTCTTCCCGTCGGTTCCGAAGGATCACCCGGCCATGGGGGCGATCGTGATGAACTGGACCACGACCATCCTCGGGCTCGGCAACGCCGCCACGCCGTTCGGCATCAAGGCAATGGAAGAGTTGCAGAAGCTCAACAAGAACACCAAGGTTGCGACCGACGCCCAGATCATGTTGCTGGGCTACAACACGGCGGGCTTCGCACTGCTGCCCACGACACTGCTGGCGGTGCGCAGTTCGGCCGGTTGCAGTGATCCGCTGGAGATCATCGCCCCCTGCATGGTCGCCGGCCTCACCGCGACGATCACGGCGATCGTGCTGGTGAAGCTGCTCGGCGCACTACCGATGTTCTCTGTCGCAGCGGCCATGAGTGAGGATCTGAAGGGCGATGCGGCATCGACGGAAAACGCCGTCGGCGACAATCAGGAGGGCGAGTGATGACTGCTGCTGAACTGTTCAAAGCCGTCGCTGAAAGCATCTCACTGCTAACCATTCCATTGATCTTCTTCGTCATCATCGGCTACGCCATGATCAAGCGGGTCAAGGTGTACGAGTCGTTTGTCGAGGGTGGCAAGGAAGGCTGGGACATCTTCCTGCGCATCCTGCCGTACATCGTCGCGATTCTGGTGGCGATCGGGATGTTCCGCGTCTGCGGGGCGCTGGACTTCATCGCCCAGACACTTGCCCCGGTGACCGCCCGGGTCGGCATGCCGTCCGATGTGCTGCACGTGGCGTTAATGCGCCCGTTGTCCGGCTCCGGTTCGCTGGGTATGGTTGCCGAGGTCATCAAGAAGGCGCCGGACTCGTTCGATGCGAAGGTCGCCTCGACCATGTTCGGCAGCACAGATACGACGTTCTACATCATCGCGCTGTACTTCGGGTCGGTCGGCATCCGCAAGATCCGTCATGCCATGATCGTCGGTTTGCTCGCCGACCTGGCGGGCATTCTCGCCGCCGTCTGGGTCTGCCAATTGATGTTCCAATCATAGGTAACCAACCAACGCAAGGTGCCACCAAAATGAAACACACCAGCTTCGCCGCCCTCACGTTGCTTCTTGTCGCCATTCCGCTGCTTACCGCCGGCTGTCTGGCACCGTTGTCACACGACCCGGCGTTGACCGCTCGCTGGGACGAAATCCTCACTCGCCACGCCGACACCGGCGCGATCGTCACCGCCCGCGTGCTCGAGTTGCCCGAGCGCCGGGAGCTATACGCCCGCGAAATCGACAAACCCTACACGCCGGCTAGTAACGCCAAGTTACCGGTCAGTGCCACCGGCCTCGACATGTTCGGCCTCGACCACACGTTCAAAACCTATCTCGCCGTCGACGGCAACGACCTGTGGATCATCGGTACCGGCGATCCCGGCATCGGCGACCCGCGGCTGAGCAAACGCGACAGCGGCAGCATTACCGGTGTTTTCGACGAATGGGCCGACGCATTGGCCAACCGTGGTCTGAAGCAGTTCGGCGACATCTATTACTACGATGACGCGCTCGACAAGGAGTGGCTGCACCCGTCCTGGGGCGAGGACGTTCTGCACTGGTACGGGGCGCCGACGTCGGGGCTGAATTTCAACGACAACTGCATCGACATCACGATTCAGCCGACCACGGCCGGGCAACCGGTGAGCTACACCGTCGTGCCGCCGGTGCGAAACATCACGGTCATCAACGAGTGCGTCACCGGCGACAAGCACGAGCCGACCATTGAGAAGCTGCCGGAGGGCGACGTCTACAAGATCGGCGGGACGTGCGCCGAGGTCGCGGAACTCAAGAGCAAGCCGGTGACCAACCCGGGCGCATTCTTTTGCGATGCGTTTCGGACACATCTGGCGGGGCGCGGCATGATCGTCGCGGGCGAGATCAAGCACACGGAGCAGCCGCTGGGCGGGGACATGGTGCCGCCGGCGGACAAGCTCGTCGCGACACATGAGACTCCACTGCGTGACGTGATCGACCGCATCAACACCAACAGCCAGAACTTCTTCGCTGAGGCCCTCTGCAAGCTCACCGGCCAGGCCTGGGCCGCCAAGCAGGGCCGCGTCGTCCCCGGCTCGTGGCATGACGGCGGACAGGCGATTCACGCGTTTCTGAGGGCCAATGGCATCGACGACCGGCACTACATTGCCGCCGACGGTTCCGGGCTAAGCGATCTCAACAAGCTCACCTCGCGGCTGCTGACCGATCTGCTGGCGGTAATGATGGAACGCCCGGACGGACACGCCTATCTCGACAGCCTGGCCAAGGGCGGCGTCAACGGCTCGCTGGAAGAGCGTTTCGCCGACAGCGAGGGGTATGTCTTCGCCAAGACCGGCTACATCGGCGGGGTGCGGGCACTCAGCGGCTACGTCCGCACGCGCGACGACCACTGGCTGGCTTTCTCAATCATCTACAACCGCATCCCCGGCAGCGTGAAACCCTACGAGGAGCTGCAAGACGAGGCCGTCAATCTGCTGATCGATTGGCCCAACATCGAGGAGTAGCACAAGCAGAACCCCAAGCGTCAACGCCGGGCGTCATACTTGGGGGGCATGCCCAAGCGCCAGTGCGGGCATGTCTTCTCGTCGCCAAGTCATATGCATGCCCGCGCTTGGCGCTTGGGCATGCCACCCACGCTCATTTCCGCTCGGGCTCTGTTCGCATGCCGCGCGCTTGTGGATGCGACCTATGCGTTTACCTCGTCCCTACGTCCCTATGCCCCTTCCACTTACGGCTTCTTCTCACCTGACGCCGGCAGGCGGCTACCGAGCTGCTGCATCACATAGGCCCGCTTGTTTTCTTTGATCTGTTCCTGGCACTTGGGGACGTACTTGTCGGGCTCATTCTCGGCCAGCTTGGCGCAGCCGTCGCAACAGAAGTACATATCCTGGCCCTTGATCGTGCGTTTGATGGTGGGGTTGATGTCGCCGTCGCAGGTGACGCAGCGTGCCTGGAAGGTACTGGCCTTTTGCAGCCGTTTGGCCTGCTCCTTGGCGTCCAGCTTCCCCCAGGCGCGGCGGGCTTCCTCATCGGCGAAGTAGATCCGCGCGTCGGCCCCCTCGACGTACACTTCCATGTCCATCGCCCGCCCCGTCAACGGGCAGATTACCTGCACCATCAGTGGCCGCATCAGCTCCCACTGGGCCTTGATGCCGTCGGCGTAGTCGTCCGGTTTTTCGTCGAATTTCTGCTTGGCGGCCTCGTCGGCGATGTACACGCGTTTGCCGCGGAAGTAGCTGTATTGCGCCTTGTCGATCGCCTTGCCGGTCACGGGACACTTCGGCACCGCCGCCTCGGTCTTGGTGGCAGTTGCAGCGACGGCGGCCTTGGCCGGCTGGGCGGCCATGGCGGGCTTACCCTTGTCCGGCTGGGCAGCCTGCTCATCCGCCACGACCGCCGACATTCCGTACGCCAACCCCAAAACGATAACGGCCCATGCTCCAAGCCTGCGCATGTCTGTCTCTCCCTGAGATAATCCTCTGCTCCATCCAGAAACCGAGGTCGCCCGGCGACCACGGTCCATACAGTCTGTACGCGGGCTGCCTGACGGGCAAGTCAGCAACGCAGGCAACGCACTGGATTGTGCACCCGGCGCAGCTATCATGCGGTACTCGGCGGCGACCGCCGAGCCGCGGCATCGAACGAACGGACCCCGCAGTGCCCAGACGTACCGCTACAACCAAACAAACACCGGACAACGACGGGTTCCCAGCCCTTCGCCCATCGTCCGTCCCGTGGCTGACCATCCGCGGCGCCCGGCACAACAACCTCAAGAACATCGACGCCGCTCTTCCGATCGGGCGTTTCACCTGCGTCACGGGCGTTTCGGGCAGCGGCAAGAGTTCGCTCGTCAACGACATCCTGTACCAGGCACTGCACCGCGACCTCAACAACGCCACAACCACCGCGCCCGGCCCGCACGCCGGCATCGACGGTCTCGAGCATCTCGACAAGATCATCGCGATCGACCAGTCTCCGATCGGCCGCACGCCGCGCAGCAACCCGGCGACGTACATCAAGCTCTTCGACGAGGTGCGCGCCCTGTTCGCCAAGCTGCCCGACGCCAAGCTGCGCGGCTACAAGCCCGGGCGCTTCAGTTTCAACGTCGCTGACCGCAAGGGCGGCGGGCGCTGCGAAGCCTGCGAGGGCAACGGTGCCAACAAGATCGAGATGGACTTCCTGGCCGATGTCTGGGTCGAATGCCCCGTCTGTGCCGGCCACCGCTTCAGCCGCGAGACGCTACAAATCCAGTACAAGCAAAAGTCCATCTCCGACGTGCTCGAAATGGACGTCCAACAGGCCCTGGTTCACTTCGATAACATTCCGCGCATCCGCGGCATGCTGCAGACCCTGCACGACGTCGGACTCGATTACATCAAGATCGGCCAGGCCAGCACGACGCTTTCCGGCGGCGAGGCCCAACGCATCAAGCTGGCACGCGAACTCGTCAAAAAGGCCACCGGCTCAACCATGTACGTGTTCGATGAGCCGACCACCGGCCTGCACTTCGAGGACATCCGCCGCCTGCTGGCCGTCCTGCACGGCTTCGTAGACGCCGGCAACACGGTCGTCGTCATCGAGCACAACCTCGACGTCATCAAGTGCGCCGACTGGGTCATCGACCTCGGCCCCGAGGGCGGCGAC
>JAFGRR010000464.1 GCA_016935035.1 Phycisphaerae bacterium
AGCATGTCCTCGATCAGCGGCTTGAGTTCGTCGCCGCCGCGCTTCATGGGCGTGCGGTCGACGACAAGCGTGACGAGCTTGCCGGCGGCGTGGCTGCGCACGTGGTCGGCGAGTGCATTCAGCGCGTTCTCGGCGATCTCGATATGCTCGATTTCGACGGGCCGGACGTGCTCGTCGCCGGTCGCCCAGGCGCGAACCTGATCGTTGATGGCGTTGATATTGGTGGTGTTGATCGGTGTCATGCCGAGAGGGTAGCGGCTGAAACGCTCCGCGCAAAGGCCGCCGCCGCGGCGCCGCGGGTGCTATA
This sequence comes from Phycisphaerae bacterium, assembly GCA_016935035.1. GTDB lineage: Bacteria > Planctomycetota > Phycisphaerae > UBA1845 > Fen-1342 > JAFGRR01. The sequence goes on from JAFGRR010000464.1 coordinate 308, forward strand.
CTCTCGCGCCGGAAGTGCGATGTCCCCATCCGACGCGCAGCGTCATGCTGGCGCGCCGGCTATGCTTGTTATCAACGGCCGCCACATGGGGCGGCCGCTACACCTGTTAGACGAAGTGAGGCCCCATGCACGACCCCGCCATGTTGACCGCAGTGCTCGACAGCATGAAGGACCCGGTAGTGTTCGTGGATACCGGGCACATCGTTCGCTACATGAACAAGACCGCGATCGAACACTATGACGACGGTGCCGCCCTGATCGGACGCTCGTTGCTCGACTGTCACAACGAACAGTCCTGCCGTGACATCGTGGAGATCATGGCCGCCATGGAGCAGGGCGAGGAGGAACGCCTGATAACCGATAGTGAAAAGCACCGCATCTTCATGCGGGCCGTGCGGGACGCGGACGGCCGGCTGATCGGGTACTACGAACGTTACGAGCCGCCGCGGCAGGCATAGCACCAGACGCTCGACGCGTTTGACCCTCTGTCCGCAGGCCCTTCATCCGCTACAATCCCCGGCACCATGGATCCACTCATCTACCAGTACACCGTCGGCGGGCTTGTCTTCATCATTGGTGTCATCTACGCGGCCAGGCAGGGCTACGTCGGTTTCACCGGGCGCGGGCTGCGGAATCTGCTCATTCTGGTCGGCGGACTGGCGGTTTTTGTCGGCGTGCAGGGGTATCTGCAATATGCCCCGATGGCCACCGCCGACGAGGTTCCATACGCCGGCGGCTACGAGTACAAGCAGACGCTCGGCACACCGTTGGATTACGGCATCGTCATCGCGTACTTTTTGGCCATCCTCGCGATCGGCACTTGGTTCGGCCGCAATCAGCGTACCAGCAAGGACTTCTTCTTCGGCGGACAGCGTTTTTCGTGGTGGCTGATCGCATTCAGCCTGCTGGCCACCACGGTCGGCTCGTACAGTTTCGTCAAGTACAGTCAGGTTGCGTACAAGTACGGACTCTCCAGCAGCCAGACCTATCTCAACGACTGGCTGTGGGTACCGCTGCTGATCTTTGGCTGGCTGCCGATCCTGTATTTCTCACGCATCACGTCGATTCCGGAGTACTTCGAGCGGCGGTTCGGGCGGTCGGTGCGCAACTGGGCGACCATCTTCCTGCTCGTTTACCTGGTTGGCTACGTTGGCGTGAACCTCTTCACCATGGGCAAGGTCTTCAACATCCTGCTCAACTGGGACATCTTCTGGTCGGCGGTCATCGTGGCGGGTGTGTCCGCGTGCTATGTCACCGTGGGTGGCCAGACCAGCGTAATCATGACCGACCTGTTCCAGGGCGTCATGCTGATGGTGGTCGGGCTGTTACTGCTCGTGCTGGGGATCGACTACCTTGGCGGGTTTGATCTCTTCTGGCAGCATCTGCCGCGCGGACATCGCACGGCGTTTTCCGGCTTCAACTCGGACCCGTCATTCCCAGCAGTAGGCATCTTCTGGCAAGACGCCATGGCCAACTCGGCCATGTTCTATTTCCTGAACCAGGGCATGGTTATGCGCTTCATGGCCGCGCGTTCAGTCGGTCAGGCCCGCCGGGCCGCGATCTTCACGCCGCTGATCCTGATGCCGCTGGCCGCATGCGTGGTGGCGTCGGGCGGCTGGGTCGGCAAGGCGCTGGTGCATGCCGGCGTTCTACCGCCTGATATCAAGGCCAGCGAGGCGTTCTTTGTGTCGGCGGAATTCCTGAGCCGCCCGGGCGTCTTCGGGCTGATTCTGGCGGCGCTGACCGCCGCTCTGATGTCTACGGTGGACACGCTGATCACGGCGGTATCAGCGGTGGTGGTCAATGACTACTACAAGCCGTACGTGCGGCCGGACGCGCGCGAGGATCAGTTGCTGCGCGTGGCACGGCTGAGTGCGGTGGGGGTCGCCGTTCTGGGCGTTGCGTTGGTGCCGGTGTTCATGATGTTCAAGACGATCTACGAGGCTCACGGGGCTTTCACCGCCGCCGTCACACCGCCGATGGTCGTGACGCTGCTGCTCAGCGTGTTCTGGCGGCGCTTCACGAAGACGGCGGCGCTGGCGACGCTGGTCGGCGGAATGGCCGCGATTGTCTTCTCGCTCTTTGTGCCGCAGGTGATCGGGCCGTTCGCGCATGGCGTGAAGATGGTTGACGCCGGCGACGGGTTCTTCGCCGGGGCGCAACAGTTCAAGTTCATGCGGGCGTTCTACGGCTTGGTTGTCAGCGGGGTAATCGCCGTTGTCGTGACGTTGTTCACACGGCCCGAGCCGTTCGAGAAGTGCCGCGGACTCGTCTGGGGCACCATCGCCGATGCGATCAAGCACTACAAGGGTGGTGCCGCCGGCCGCGAGCGTGCCGGAGCCCGCGTGCTTGCCGTTGCCTCGACATACGACGACGACGCATTGCACCCTAAGCTCGGCCTGCCGAAGGTCTGCATCTCGCGCGGCGTGGCCGAACCACTGGGCATTGGCGTCGGCGACCTGGTGCACGTCAGCGACCGTCGCCGCTGGCTCGGCGGCCTGCGTTCGACGCACGCCGTCGTCGCCGACATCATCGCGGACGGCGAGGCGTCGCACATCCAGGTCGGCCCGAGCACGGCGAAGATGGTCGGGCTCAACCGTCGGCCTACCGAGCCGCTATCGATTGAGGCAATCTGCTAGCACCGCGAAGGGCATGTAGCGTCAGGCCTGACGTCTTCACATCTTCTGTAACGGCCGGCGTCTGGTCGGTCGTCCTATCCCGGATTCAAATGGCCGTCAGGCACGGAGGCCTGACGCTACACCTTTACGAAGATACGCAGCTTATATAGCACGATCATCGGGATCAGCCACGCGATGATGTAGCAGATCGGGAATGCCAGCGAGCCGTTCATTTCCCCCGCCCATGACACGAAGAAGTCCTGGTAGATCCAGTTCTTGACGCTCGTCGTGGTTCCGTCGGGCATGACGTGTTGCCAGCGGCCCATCATCTTCGCCAGCAGGCTCGATGCGACGAACACGACGATTGCGTTGCTGCCGAAGACCACAAACGGCCACGACCACCAGCGCACGCCGCGTACATCTATCAACCAGTAGCACATCGCGAGGAAGTGCAACGCCAGGCCGGCGGTCAGCACGACGTATGAGCTGGTCCAGATCTTCTTGTTGAACGGCATTTCGAGCTTCATGCACAGGGCGACGAAGAGGGCGACATTGGCGGCGACAAACAAGCCGATCAGGATCGTGTGCCGTTCGCGCTTGGTCTGCAACCATTGCCCGGTCAGCAGCCCGAGCAGGACGGTGGCGACGGCGGGCAGAGTGCTGAGGACGCCTTCGGGGTCGGGACGCTCGCGGTACAGGTGCCCGCTGAGCAACTGCTCATCGATCCAGTTATGCAAGAGGCCGCTGGCGTCCACGACGTTGGCGGTGTAGCCGGCCGGTGGCGAGATCGTGGCCATAATGATCCAATAGCCGGCGAGAATCACAACCACCCACGCAGCCCGCAGCCAGGTGTTGCAGGTCACCGCGATAATCGAAGCCAGGATGTAACACACGCCGATACGCTGCAAAACGCCGGGCACACGCAGGCCCTTGTCCTGGAAGTAGTCGAAATGGACGGCGAAATAGGCGATGGCAGCGCCGAAGACGGCGGCTCCGATGATCTTGCGCAGCCGGCCAAGCGTCGAGATCGGCAGGCCAAACTCCGGCTCATCCGCGAAGAACAACGCCAGTCCGACGATTGCCATTACGAATGGCGCGATCAGCCGCCAATCCGGAAAGCCATACATGCACAAGCCGAGCAGAAAGATGATCACGCCACGGCGAATGGCCTGTGTCAGCAGTTGCCCGCGACTGAACCCCGCCGTGATGCGCTTATCAAACGAAAACGCCATCGCTACGCCGACGATGAACAGGAAGAACGGAAAGACGAGGTCCGTTGGCGTGCAGCCGTTCCAGTGGGCGTGTTCCAGCGGGCCGTAGATTTTCCCCCAACTGCCGGGATTGTTGACGAGAATCATGCCGGCGATCGTGATTCCGCGAAACACGTCCAGCGAGATCAGTCGGCGGGGTTTGGGCAGTGGCGCCGGTTCTTCCATATCAGGGCTCCCAAAGGTGTGCCATGGATCAGCGCGTGCAGTATAAGCGACCAGCATGCACGATCAGAACCCCGGCCGCAAGGCCGCGGGCTTGTCCCGTTCCGCGCGGAGCGGGTTCTGATCGTGTTCGTGGGCCTCAATAGCTCGGGTTCGTCACAACGCCTTCGTTGCTCAGCAGCACGTTCAGGCTCGGGTCTGCCAGCACGTCCGCGACCGACACTTCCGTGCCGTTGACGATCATCGTCTGCTGCACTAGCCGGATGCCGTGGCTGTAATCGACGTACCAATCGACGTGGCCGAGATAGAGGGGCTGGATGGGCGTGCCGGTGGTGTAGTGCCAGCCGTAGATGGCGACCTTGCCGGGGTTGCTGGCCAGCAGCGGCGTGATGACGACGTCTTTCTTGATGCCGGCGATCGCCGGGCCGAGCGGCTGGTCGCCGCGCTGCTGTTCGACCATCTCGTGATGGCGGAAGAACGTCGTCGCCAGCATGATGTTGGTGGTGGTGGGGCTGATCGGCTGGGGCGAGAGCTTAATCGGCGCCGCCGCCCAGATGTCGTCCACCATCTTGCGCGTCGGCAGCAGGCAGCCGAGGGCGTCGGCGATCGGCTGTGCAATCAGGGGCGTCAACGGCATACGCACGAAGTCGTCGTCGCGGCCGATGCAGACGTAGTCGGGCGTCACGTAGTAGGTGGCGGTTGTCGGCACGCCGCCGATGTTCGCGCTGACGGTGATCGGGACGAAGTCGCGCAGGAAGCCGGGGACGTTGCCGCCGAGGACTTCCTGGCTGACGCGGGCCTCGCGGGCGGTGTAGGTCATGCCGGCGACTTCGGCGAGGAACTGGCGGCCGGTGGGGGCGTCGGCGGCACGCGGGGCGAAGATGCCAGTTGTCGCCGCGAGTTGCAGGGCTGCGTAGTCCAGCAGGTCGACATCGCTGTCGCCGTCGCCGTCGAACACGTCAAGGATCAGTGACAGGCACGCGGGATCGCCCGGCACCGGTGTGTTGTCGGGCCCGGCCATGCCGTCCGCGAAAGCAGCCT
>JAFGRR010000465.1 GCA_016935035.1 Phycisphaerae bacterium
GGAAGACGGCCGACGAGACGTCGGCCGCTACATTGGTCATCCGGCACGACGGTGCCATAAAACCACGAGGAAAGGTGACAGATGCAGCATCGCACGAATATACGTACGGTCGGCGTCATCGGGGCCGGTACCATGGGGTCGGGTATCGCACAGGTTTTCGCCCAAAACGGCCGCAAGGTCTTGCTCTACGATGCTCTCGACGGCGCGGTCGAGCGCGCCGTCGGCATGATCGGCAAGTTTCTCGACAAGGCCGTCGGCAAGGGCAAGCTCGAAGCATCGGCCGCCGAAGCCACCAAGGCCAACATCAAGCCGAGCGCGCTGGGTGACATGTCGGGCGTTGACCTGGTGGTCGAGGCAATCAGCGAGGATCCGCCGATCAAGCACGCGCTGCTGCGCGAGCTGCAAAAGACCGTGGCCGAGGACGTGATCTTCGCCAGCAATACGAGCAGCATCTCGGTCAGCGATCTGGGACGCGTGAGCGGCCGGCCGGATCGCTTCATCGGCATGCACTTTTTCAACCCGGTTCCGCTGATGGCCCTGGTTGAGGTGGTCGTCGGATTGCAGACAGCCGAGCCGGTAGTGGAGACGATCACCGCCTTGGCGAAGGACCTCGGCAAGACGCCGTTGCGCGTGAAGGATCATCCGGGTTTCGTCAGCAACCGCATCTTGATGCCGATGATCAACGAGGCGGTGCTGTGCTATAGCGACGGCGTGGCGGATGGGGAGACGATCGACGGTGTGATGAAGCTCGGGATGAACCATCCGATGGGGCCGTTGGCTCTGGCGGATCTGATCGGGCTGGACGTGTGCCTGTTCATACTGGAAGTGTTGCACCGGGATTTGGGCGAGGATCGCTATCGTCCGACGCCGCTGCTACGCACGATGGTGCGTGCCGGTTTCCTGGGTCGCAAGAGCGGAAAGGGGTTCTACGACTATGACAACAAATGAAAAATCCACGACGCGCATCGAGTGTACCAAGGAAGGGCCGGTTGCGACGCTCCGCTTCGTGACCGACGAGGGCGTGGCGATCTTTTCGTCGCGTGTGCTGGGCGAACTGGGGCAGCACATTGACAAGATCGCCGAGGACGGCAGCCTGCGGTTCGTGGTCTTTCGCGGACAGGGTAACGTCTTTCTCGCCGGCGCCGATATCCAGCAGATGTCGCACTTCACCGAGGACCAGGCCGAGGGCTTCTCGCGCGCGGGGCACCGCGTGATGAACACGATCTCGGCGTTGCCGCAGGTTACGTTCGCCGCGCTTAACGGCCACGCGATGGGTGGCGGCTGCGAACTGGCGCTGGCGTGTGATTTTCGCATCATCGCGCGCGGGGCGCGCATCGGCGTTCCCGAGAGCACGCTCGGACTGATCCCGGGCTGGGGCGGCACGATTCGTCTACCGAAGCTGATCGGCGACGTGCCGGCCAGACGTCTGCTCTTCAGCGGCAGGTGCATCAAAGCCGAGGAGGCGCTGGACGTCGGTCTGGTCGACGAAGTGGTACCGACCAACGAGGACCTCGACGCGGCGCTGGAGCACTGGTACGAGTTGCTCGCGACTGGCTCGCCCTCGGCGATCGCCCGCATAAAGAAGGCCATCTTCAACAACGACGAGATGAAGCAGTTTGGCATGTGCTTCAGTTGCTCAGACGCCAAAGAGGGCGTCAGCGCCTTCCTGGAGAAACGCAAGCCGCTCTGGACCACGTGGAAGGACTGCGGCAAGACGTAGGCGGACCGAGCGAGGGACTGGGGAACATGGGGGCCGGGTGGCATGGCCGCGGCTTCTGGCGGCCATGCGCTTCCGGAATCGTGCGCGACGCCGTGCTACCAAGGAGAAGCTACCACGAAGAGCACGAAGGGGTCCTGAAGCACGGAGCCCGTTGTGCGGTGACAGTCCGCCGCACATGTGCCAGTGGCCGAGTCGCTCGGGGCTCGGTCACGATTGAAGTGACCCTTGTCGGCGTGAAGTCACCACATGAGTCGTCGGCTGTCCCGTTGTTCCGCCGTCTCTCCGTATCTCTTGTCCGTAATGAGCGGCAAAACCAGCCTTGTCAGCAGCGCTGGGAGCCACGAACAAGTGTGGACGGCATCACGTGAGCTTCGGTGCGGGCTACCCACCGACGATGATCGCCACGAACGCATCGATGTCGAAGACGTCGGCGTATCCGTCTCCGTTGCAGTCTGCGAGCATGACGTCACAACCCGGATAATTCGTGTAGTACTCCGCCGGGTCGAGGATCGCCAGTATGAACGCGTCTATGTCGAACAGATCGGCCGTTCCGTCGCAGTTGAGGTCGCCAGTGTCATACTCCGGCACCCCGACGCGTACAGACACAAGGTACTCGGTCCAATGCCCGTCGTTCGTGCAATTGAGCCGGGCCTCGTCGTGCGCAATCAGCCGCAACGTGTAAGGGCAGTTCGGCAGGTCGCTCACATCCCATGTCGCGAGCAACCCACTGGCCGATTCCGTGCCGCCATCGATCGTGTTCCAGTTGTTCGCCGGTCCGCCGGTCCATTGGATGTCCCAGTGTGCCATGTTGTCGTCGGCCACCAAGCCGTGGATCTCGACCTCGCCGTTGATCCAGGCGCAGTTGATGGGCTCAGTCAGCACGGCGGTCGGGGCGGTGTTGTCGACGGTAACACCGACGGTGTGCGACTCAGCGCCGCCTGTCGATGTTGCAGTTACGCGGATCTCGTACAGGCCATCGGCCACTGAGGTCGTGTCCCAATGTGTCAGAGGCAGGTTGTGCACCGAGCCGGTGCCGTCCGCGAGGTACGTCCAAGAGCCGGCGGCGGGTCGGTATTCCAGCAGCCATTCGACGGCGCACACGCCGTGGCTCACCAAGGCGTCGATGCAGACCGCCGAGCCGCCGATGACAACGCCGTCGGTCGGGAAGTTGATCGTCGCTTGCGGCCCCTGGTCCGCGTACATGAGGTGCACGTCGGTCGTAGCGTGCCCGCACGCGTCGGCAACAGTCAGCCGCAGCATGCGATATCCGGGCGCGGCCGGGTTCCAGTTGGTCAATACGCCACCGACGATCGGCGTGAATCCAGAGGCCACGACGGTCCACGGGGCGGCCCCCATGCCGCGCTCCTCAAGCACCCAACTTTGCAGATTGCCTTCGGGATCGTTCGCGATGCCGACGATGGGTGTCGCATCGGTGAACGGTACGCACTGGAAATCGCCCAGGTCGAGCGTCGCGATCGGCGCGAGCACATCCTCATCGCACGGGTCGATGAGACAGAGATCCCAGGTGCACTCGACGCCCGAGCCCTGCCAGATTCCACCGGTCTCGAGGCACTCGGTCTCGTTTGTCTCGATGCAGGACTCATCCGGCAAGCAGCACGCGCCGTCGAGGAAACCGGCGTCGAAGTACACGTCGTAGTGAACTCCGCGGTAGTCGGACCACGCGACGCAGGCCTCCTGGGTCAGCGGCTTGGTCGGATTGACGCAGATCGCGGGCCGGCTGTAGACCGAGCTCGCCCAATTGGCCTCGTTGACCAGGGTCGCCGGGGCCCAGGGCAGCGGCGAGGTGGCGTCGGTGTAGGTGTACATGATGTCGTAAGCGCGCCAGAAGGCGGCGTGGTAGCGGCCGCCGCTGTCGCTGACGGATAGGGCCACGCTCTTCTCGTTGTCGAAGGTCCGAGGCAGCGCACTGCTCGGACTATAAGAATCGCCGCCGTTTGTCGAGTAAGCGCAGAAAATGTCGGTCTGGGACGCGAACGACTGTGTATAGGCGACCATCACCGTCGAGGCGCCGACGGCAGCCGCAACGGACGGGTGCCAGGCGCCGTCTTCCGCCGTGGTCAACTGCACTGGGTCGTTCCACGTGCTGCCGAAGTTGGTGCTGCGCGTCACCCAGACTTGCGTTTTCCAGGCGCTGCCCGACCAGCCCAGCTTCTCGAACGCGACGACCAGGCCGGCGCTCCCGTAGGCGATGTCGGGACGGGTCAGGAACGATGAGTTCTGTGCGCCGCCGGTGATGTTTTGGGGCATCTCGTACGTCAGGCCGTAGTCGGTGCTGCGTGTGAACATCGCGGCGTAGTAGTCGATGGCGTACACGGCATAGGTAACATAGACAAAATACGTGTCATAGATCAGGTCATCAGTGCAGACGCGCGGGTAGATGTCCGATGTCCCGGTGATTCCGGTCGCCGCGGTCACTGCGTCCCACGTTTCGCCCGGCTCGTCGGGATCGAATCGATTCACCGTGATGCGTTTCGTGGAATCAGACATCGTCGCCTCGTACGCCAGGTAGATCCAGTTCTCGCCGGAGGCACGCTCGGCGTACGCAATGGAGGGATTCCGCGATTCGTCGCCGGTGATGAAACTGACAAGCCAGGCCCAGCTCTGGCCCCCATCGGTGGAGCGGTAGACCCGCACCCAACCGTCGTAGTCAACTCCGTACTGCTCGACGGCGATGAAGAGTGTGCCGTCGGGCGCCTTGCACATCGCGGGCTCGGCCTGGTCGTAGGTGGGATCGGTCACGAGGATGTCGCC
>JAFGRR010000051.1 GCA_016935035.1 Phycisphaerae bacterium
CCAGGAGGTCATCTTCCTCTTCGTAGTAGACCTCGTCCCAATCGGTGGCGTCGAGGTCACGCCGCAGCAGGAAGTACATCTCCGTGCTGCCACACAGGAAGAAGCTGATGACGAAGGCCACGACGAGGCCGGCGACCATGAGCACCCAAATCGAGATGAAGAACGCCCATATCGACTCGCCCCAGTTCAGCGGCGCCATGGCGAAGACGCCCCAGAACGGCACGCCGTCAGCACTCGGCAACAGCGACAGTTCGTTCCAGGCCGGCATCGACCACATGGCGTCGAGCTTGGCGACCGTGTCGGTCTGGGCGCTGGTGTGCGCCCCGAACCAACTCAGCCCGGCGCCCGTGAAGCTGTGCGTCATCTTGAGTGTGACCAGCGCAATAAGGCGGACCATCACGAACGAAAACGCGCCGTAAACGAGCAGGACCAGCGTGTACCAGACCGTGTTCCACAGGCGGTGCATGATGTAGCCGAAGGCACGCGTGATAGCGTCGAAGAAATCCGAACTCTCGACGGCGATGGCCGGCCACATGAGGTGCAAGCCGAGAACCGAGCCGATCAAGACCAGGGCCATGAGCAGGCCGCCAATGATCGCAAGCCCATATGCCAGCCCGGAGAGAATAGGTCCGATCACGGGGATAAGCCCAACCAAACCACCGATCACTCCACCGAACAGCATCAGCACACCAAGAGCCAGAATGGCGATGACCGGTACGATCGGCGCAAGGACGAACTCACGCCACTTCGATGCCGCGAAGCTGATGGCGGCTCCCCAACTGATGGACTCGTCACGCGCGGACTGAATGGCGGCGTGCCGACAGATGGTCCCGCCGATGAACCCGAGAATCACCAGTGACCACAGCCCGAAGAGCAGCATGTAGAACGGATGAGTGACGACGAGCCACAGCACGCCGCCGGCAGCCATGACGATGCCGCGCGCCATGCCCGGCTCACCCGGGCCTTCGGAGAAACCGAGATGTCCGGCGCACACGCCCTGAATGGCGGCGGCAAAGCACTTCATCTCATGGGCGCGCAGGGTGGCTAACGGGCCGCGCAGGGTCTGCTGCATCTGCGCGATGCGGATCTTGCCGTAGTCAACGGCCCGGACAAATGCCGCATGCTGGTTCTCGTCCTCGATGCGGACGCGGCTTTGAGCCGTGTCGATGTCGAGCCCCAGCGGCGTTGGATCGGTCAGGCGAATCACAAAACGCACGGTGTCAGCGGCCAGCCGTGCTCCATCTCGACCGGCATCCTTCTGGTCATCGGCCAGGTTCTTGTCGCCGTCGATGCGTTCAAGTTCGGCTTTCAGCCAGGCGTCAACCGCTGCCAGAGCAGTGCCGGCGTCACTCTCCTTGAGGTTCTTCTCCAACTCTTCACGCTGCCGCGCCAGAGAGTCGCGGGCGGCGGCGGTGCGCTTGACCCAAACGTCGAACTCGGCCTTGGGCCGCGAGAGGTAGGCGTCGATTTCGCTGAAGGTGCGAACACCGAGACCTGGCCCGTTAATTCCGGGCGTCATGGCCGCACGGACACTAACCGTGGTGGTGACGACGGCGCCGGCGTCCTGGCCGACCCAGATCGCATCCAGGACCCACCCGCCGAAGCAGATCAGCACCACGGCGACGAATGCCAGCGCCAGGCGAGTGTACGCCGTCGCCAATCGGAACGTGCGGAAGAGGCGCACGAACGGAAAGGTCGCGGCCCAGTCGATCTTGCGGACTTCTGTGCTCTCATCCGGCATGCTGGCCTCCATAGCTGTTCGGCTGGCGGCGTAGCGGCTGCACGACGCGATCGCGCACAGCGCTGCTGCGCCAGTTCACATTCGGGATCAGACTCGCACCGGGCGGATTATAGGTCAAAGGCGGGATGGTTGCGATAGGGAAAGGAACGTCCAGCAGCCGACGACGCTGTTGCCATCAGGGCGTACCGCCCGAGGGCTCGGCCAAGTATTGCCGGCTGGCGCGGATCGCGTTGGCCCAGTCGGCCAACGCCGCTTGGACGACCGCCGTCTTCTCTGGGTATTCGCTGGGATGGTCCGCAACCCAGGCGTGGAAATTGCATTCTCCCAGCGGATGGGAAAGGCCGGACAGCGCCTTGGGATCAACTACCGTGTTCAGCAGGTTATCGTTGAGGCCGGCCGCAATGCGTTTCAGCGTCGGCCAGTCCAACTCGGGGAAGCGTTCATCATCGATCAGACGCGCCAGCAGTCGCCGGTCGGACGCATCGAAACGAACGAGCAATTCCGAGACAAACGTCGATCTGCTAGGCGGGCAAATGGGGTAGGACTCGGGTGGAACAAAAAACCACTCGGACACTGTATCAGCAACCGTGTCACCTGCCAGCACCCATAACACCCAGGCGATTCGGTCTTGCGGCCACCAGCGCTCCGGTTCTGACAACGCCGCGCGCAACCATGCCACGCCGTCTTTCGGTGCCAGTTCGGCCGCGGCGATGACGTAGCGGTAGTCCATCTTTGCTTCCGCCAGCGCCCGCAGCCGCGGTACATCAGTCGGCCGCAACAAGTCGGCAGCGTGTTCGAGAATGAACGAGCTCGGATCGACGCCACTCTGCTCATAGTCCGGGTCGTCAATGAGCCGCTGCCCTTCGAGCATGAGCATCAGGCGATCCGGCCCCAGCCGGCGGGCGGCGTAGATGAGCGTCTGTCGGTCCACATGCTCAAACGCGTGGGGCTCGGTCAACAGGCACAGCATTACAACCTCATTATCCACCGGCGGAAGAGCGCGAATGTCATTGGTGAACTGCCAGATCCGGCCAAACCTGCCTGTTCGCCCAATGACCCGATCCCGTCGTGTGCGCAGGACGCTCAGACTGTACGGCAGATCTCTCCGCACAGCCCACCATGCCCGCAATTCAGCTTGCACCTCATCGACGTCGCGCGGCGTTACTGGCTTCATCAGGTCACTCCGGCAACCGGTCCGGTAGAAATCCACCATCATCA
>JAFGRR010000466.1 GCA_016935035.1 Phycisphaerae bacterium
GACCTTCGCCATCGGTCGAGAACTTCACGCCACGCAGGTCGTGCAGGTATCCGCCGGCGCCGTGCAGCACCTCGCCCAGCAGACCCTGACGCACCATGTTCAGGCACATCATCTCGGGCCGGTCGTAGCAGCAATTCTCCATCATGACGCAGTGCTTGTGCGTTTGCTCGGCGGTTTCGACTAGCTGCCAGCATTCCTCGAGCGTGACGGCGGCGGGGACTTCGGTCGCCGCGTGCTTGCCGTGCGTCATGGCAGCGACGCAGACCGGCACGTGCCACTCCCACGGCGTGGCAGTGAAGACCAGGTCGAGTTCTTCCTCGGCGCAGAGGCGTTCAAAGTCACGCTCGCCGCGCGTGTAGGCCGTCGGGCGCGGTTGGCCGGCTCTCTCGACGATGTCCTGGGCACGCGTGGCGTGCTCTTCGCGGATGTCGCAGATGGCGAGGACCTCGACGCCTTCGATGCGCACCAGTGTGCCGACGTGATGCGTGCCCATGCCGCCGACGCCGACAAAACCGATGCGCACGCGATCCATCGGCGGGGCGGCGAACGGTTCGGCAGGGGTCGGCCCCAGCTTCAGACGTCGTCGGCCGGCCGCACAGCCGGATAGCGCGCTCATGCCCAGTGCCGCTCCGAGTCCGGCCACGGCGCCGAGTTTGACGAATTGCCGTCGATCCGGCGTTGAATCCTGGAGATGCGAGCTGTCGCCTGCCATCAGTTGCCTCCTCCAACCAGCCAATCGTGTCGACGTGGCGGCTCTTGCCTTCGTCGTCTGCCATCGCCGCCGTGTGATGTAGCGGCCGACGTCTCGTCGGCCGTCTTCGACTAGTGCGTTCCGCGATCACCGGAACGGCCGACGAGACGTCGGCCGCTACAGTGTCGTGCTCGTCGGCGCTTCCGCAGCTGGCCGCGTACGTCGCGTAATGTAGCACAGCACCCCCCATGCGACGAATACCGGCAATAGCTGAGCGCCCGCCGCGCGGGCGGCCGGCCAAGCCAGGAGTACTACGCCGACGAGCCAGACTAGGAGGGCCGCCAGCGCGGCATGATGCTCGCTGTTGCGGCTGATCTCGGTGCGTTGGGCGCGATCGGCCAGCAATGTCAGCGGCCAGTATGCCAGGACGAAGTAATGCGTCCACACCAGCGGCGCCGCCAGCAGCATGACACAACACCAGATTCCGAATTGTGCCCGCACCAGCGTTACCGAAGCGACATCCGCCGGCGGCCACTTACCTGGTCCGGCCAGCGTGCGGAATGTGCTGATCGCCAGTATCAGTGCGAGCAGGATGAAGTAGACCCACAATAGCGCGCCGGTGGGTATGTTCAGCACGGAGACGTTCCAGCCGGCTGATTGGCTATGGTCGCCGACCGGCGTGCACAGACGCCGCAGGACCATCGGCAGGGCGTTGTTGCTCTCATGTGTCTTGGGCGGCTTGTCGGCCGTCAGTGTCGCCCGGGCCGAGTGTTGTACCAATGCTCGATCGACGAAGCCGCTCATCTGGTCGGAAGTGCGTTGGTACCCGAGGCTGGCGAGCGGCACGCCCAGTCCGCCGACGAGCAGCACGATCGCGGTTGCCGCCGCCACGCGCCATCGCCGCTTGAGCAGGAAGAACACGACCAGTGCGCCCGGCAGCAGCTTGATGAGAATCGCCAGGCCCAGCGGAATACCGGCGACCCACTCGCGCTGCTGCTCGAACAGCACCCAGGCCGCGATGATCAGGAAGAGCACCAGCAGGTTGACCGTGCCGAGCACCGACGCGCTGGCAATGTATGCCAGCATCAGACCCAACGCCGCCAGCGTCGCGCGCCGCGGCCGCCGATCGAGCCGCTCGTTCAGCAGAGCCTCGATCAGCACGACCGTCAGCGCGACCAGCCCCAGCGAGAATAGCGTGAACAGGCCGGCCGCTACCGGCAGCGGCAGAAAACTGAGCGGCAGCATGAAGATCACGAAGAACGGCAGGTAATTGTGTACGCCGTAGTCCGTCGTGATCTGGCCGGTATCCTTGAAATGTCGCGCGGTGAACCAGAAGTCACGGAAGTCGCTGGTCGATGCGGCGCGGACGGCGTCGTAGTCGCTCTGGCCGCTGATGCCCCAGTTGCGCACGACGACAATTGTCACCAGCACGATGGTGATCAACGCACCGCCCACGATCACCGGCAGCCATCCGCGCCAGTGTCGGTTATGTGGATCAGGGCGGGCGATCATTATGGATCAACCTCGGCCGGTGAGGACGAACCAGTACAGGCGGCACAGGTGCCGCAGATAGCGCAGTTGCTCGGCCGCGCTGAGCTTGGTCTGGCCGGCGGCGCGATCGGCAAAGCGGATCGGCACCTCGGCCACGTTCTTCCAGCGGTGGCGGACGATCAACTCCAGCGCGATCTTGTACCCGATCGGGTTGAGGTGGTCGAGCTGCAGTTCGCGGCGGCGGACGGCGAAGAAGCCGGCCATCATGTCGCGGGCATTGGTCAGCGGGCGAGCCAGTATGCGCGCGACCCAACTGTTGAGCCGCCGATACGCCGACCAGCCCAGGTCGATCTCGCCGCCGGGGGCGAACCGGCTGCCGATGACCATGTTCACATTTGCGTCGGCCAGGGCCGCGATCATGCTGGGGACTGCCTCGGGGGGGTGCGAAAGGTCGGCGTCCATGCTGACGATCAGGTCGCCGGTGGCCTCGCGCAAGCCGCGAATGACGGCAGTGGCCAGGCCGCGCTCGTCCTTGCGAACGATGCAGCGCACCGGATACTCGCGCGCGAGCTGCGCCGCGAGCTCCGGCGTGCCGTCGGGCGAGTTGTCGTCCACGACGAGCAATTCGGCTCGTGCCGGGTCGAGCGCGGCAAACAGTCGCTGCGCAAGCGGTGTCAGATTGTCCCGCTCGTTGTAGGTCGGAACGACGACGCTGACGCTCTGTTGTGGTGTGAACAAGATCGCATTCCGATCGCGGCGGGTCTAGTCGAAGAAGTTGAACTTGACGATTGAGTACATGGCACGCACGCCATCGCGCCAAGTTATCTTCTTGCCTTCCTCGTACGAGCGTCCCGAATAGCTGATGCCAACCTCATAGATGCGCCACCCGCCGCGCGCCAGCTTGGCGGTCATCTCCGGCTCAATGCCGAAGCGATTGCTCTTGAGCTTCAGCGAGCGGACGACCTCGCCGCGCATGCACTTGTAGCAGGTTTCCATGTCAGTCAGGTTCAGGTTGGTGAACATGTTGCTTACGAGCGTCAGGAGCTTGTTGCCGACACAGTGCCAGAAATACAGCACGCGGTGCTCGTCGCCGCCGACAAAACGCGAGCCGTAAACGGCGTCGGCCCGGCCGTCGAGGATCGGTTTGAGCAGCTTGCGATAGTCGCTGGGGTCGTATTCGAGGTCGGCGTCCTGAATGACGACGATGTCGCCCTTGGTCTGGGCGAAGCCGGTGCGGACCGCGGCCCCCTTGCCCTGGTTCACCGAGTGCTGGAAGACGCGCAGGTTGGCGCTCGGGAACTCCTCGGGTAGCTTGGCATACAGATCGCGCGTGCCGTCGCGCGAACAGTCGTCTACCAGGATCAACTCAAGATCCAGCTCAACCGGCGCCGCCAACACGCGCCGAATGATCTCGAACAAGGTCTCGCGTTCGTTGTAGACTGGAATGACGACGGACAGAAGCATGCGGCACCAATCTCTCAGTGAATGTCAGGCGGCGCGAGGACCTACGCCGGCAGGATCAACAACGGATACTGCGCCGCGTCGCTCGACAGGATCACCTGTCTGAGCTGGGCACGCAGCGTCTTCAGCGGCAGCCGCCATAGGCGCCGGGCCAGCGGCGAGACGCGTTCCAGCCCCGGCTGATCCTCGGCGAAGGCATCCAACAGGATGCACTCCTTGTGGCAGCGGTCGAAGTCTGGGCGGCGGAACTCCTCCCAGGTATCCAGCAGCACCGGCAGCAACTCTTCGTTGCGACGTGTTACCCAGGACAGGCCCGCGAATACCAGCAGTGCCGCCGACTGAAGCTCGGCCTCGGCGTGGTGCGCCAGCATGAAATAACGCACCGCCTCGGCGACCCGGCCGCGATCCCAGCATTGGCAGCCCAACAGGTAGAGCGTGACGGAGCAGCGCGGCGTGCGGGCCAGGCGCGCTCTGAGCACACCGCCCAACTCCGCCGGATCGTGCCGGGCATACGTATTCGCCAGACGGGCCAACTTGCTGGTTTGCATCAAAACGCCTCTGTGCGCCGCGACATCAGCGCGGAGCCAAAGTACGCTAAAGGCGTCCCGAGTGTGCGTCAACAGTGCGGGCGTGTCCCGTGCACGGCTCACAAAGACATGACACACGCGGAGGACGACGCTGTTGAGCCGGGAGCGGCGGTGGTTGAGGATCTATCGGTGCCGGATGCGTCCGCCCAGAATGGGAGTCTTGCCGGTGGCCGGCCGTCGCTGGCGGCATGGGAGTTCGCCGGCCTGTTCACCACCTATTGGTGCAACGCCCGTTGTGCGATCTGCTACGTGTGCAGCGGTCCCGGTTGCGGCGGGGAGATGAGAGTGGCGATGGCCGTGCGGCTGTGGCAAGAGTTGGACGAACTGGCCGCCAGCCAGGGCAACCGGATGCGGATTCACCTGGCGGGCGGCGAGCCGTTCGGCGACTGGCCGCGGCTGGCGGCGATTGTCCGGGCGGCCCACGACGCCGGCCTTGCGCCGACCGAAAAAGTCGAGACCAACGCCTTCTGGGCCGTGAACGACGGCTTGGTCCGCAGCCGGCTCGAATTGCTGGACGCTTTCGGCATGGAGAGACTCGTCGTCAGCACGGACGTGTATCACCAGGAGTTCGTGCCGTTCGAGCGTGTCCGGCGGTGCGTGGAAATCGCACGTGAGGTGTTGGGGCCGGAACGCGTGCGGGTCCGCTGGTGGGATTTCTACAATGAGCCCGTCGATGTGGCTCGGCTTTCCCCCAACCTACGCCGGGCGGCCCAGGCGGCGGCGCTAGACCGTCACAAGGACCGCCTGACCGGTCGTGCTGCCAGCCGGCTCAGTGACCTGTTACTGTGCCGACCGGCCGAAGAACTGGCGGGCCTGTCGTGCGAACGCGAGGTGCTCGGCAGCAAGCACGTGCATATCGACGGCTACGGCAACATCTTCCCCGGCGTATGTGCCGGGATCATCCTGGGAAACGCGGCGACACGCGACGTGGCCCAGGTCTGGCATGACCTGGCCGCGCTCTGGCAGGAACACCCGGTCGTGAGCGCCGTCGTCGCCGGCGGGAGTCATGCCCTGATGCGGGCGGCCACGCCACACGGATACCAGCCGCGTACCGAGGGCTATGCCGGCAAGTGTCACCTATGCCACGACGTCCGGCGGTTCCTGGCGGCGCGCGGCATCTGGCCGGAGCACATCGGCCCACGCGAGTGCTACGGCGATTAGCGGCCTGCCAAGGAGTGTGTGGCACCGGCTTCCAGCCGTGTACATGTGTGGCGTTCCGGATGCCGAAACGCCGAACAGAGCCGCGTCCCTGAGGATGCGGTTGCGTACGCAGGCGTTCGGTTTATCACGCAACCACTCCCTCACGGTCGCGGCTCGGATCAAAGACGCCAAACACGTACCAGGCCGGCACACGTGCGCAGAAAGAACCGCGTGCGGAGCAGAAGGTCTGCGCCGTACGCGGTGTTGACTGTCTGGGTCGCGACTAGGCCCGATAGACCTTGCGGGGCGAGCGGTGGCGCTTGCCGGTGGCGTTGCGCGAATCGACCACGATCTTGGCGTGCTTACAGACCATGTCGTAGTCAACCGCCTTGTGGTCGGTTGAGATCAGCACGCAGTCGTACTTGGCCAGCCGCGCCGGTGTCAGCGGCACGCTCTTCATATCCGTGATGTTGTGCTCGCGCATCTCCTTGGCGTGCGGAATGTGCGGGTCGTGATACTCGACCTTGGCGCCGTGCTCACGCAACAGCTCGATCAGCACGACGGACGGCGACTCGCGTACGTCATCCACGTCCGGCTTGTACGCCAGGCCAAGCACGAGCACCTTGGACCCATTCAGCGCCTTGCCGTGCTCGTTCAGGGCCGCCATGGTGCGCGAGACGACGTACTCGGGCATCTGGGTGTTGATCTCGGCGGCCAGTTCGATGAAGCGCGTGGGTCTGCCGTACTCGCGGGCCTTCCACGACAGGTACAGCGGGTCGATCGGGATGCAGTGTCCGCCCAGGCCGGGGCCGGGATAGAACGCGTTGAAGCCGAAGGGCTTGGTCTTGGCGGCCGCGATGACCTCCCAGACATTGATGCCCATGCGGTCGAAGAGCATCTTGAGCTCGTTGACCAGCGCGATATTCACGCAACGGTAGACGTTCTCGACGATCTTGCTGGCCTCGGCGACCTCGGCCGTCGAGACCGGGACCACCGTATCGAGTGCCAGGGCATAGACGTCGGCCGCGAGCTTGCTGCTGACGCTGCTGATGCCGCCGACGACCTTTGGGATGGTCTTGGTGGTGTAGTCGGTGCGGCCGGGGTCCTCGCGTTCGGGCGAGAAGGCCAGGAAGAAGTCCTTCTCGGCCTTGAGGCCGGTACGCTCGAGCATGGGCAGGCAGACTTCACGCGTTGTGCCGGGATAGGTCGTTGACTCGAGCACGACGAGCTGTCCGACGCGCAGTCGCTTCGAGATTTGGTCGGTCGTGCCACTGACGTACGACAGGTCGGGCTCGCGCATCTTGTCGAGCGGCGTCGGGACGGCGATCAGGATCGCGTCCGGCTTGCGGAGTTGGTTCATGTCGGTCGTGGGCGTGAAGCGGCCGGCGTCGATCTGGTCCTTGAAGTACTTGCCCGGCAGGTGGGCGATGTACGTGCGACCGGCCTTGAGCGCCTTCACCTTGCGCTCGTCGACGTCAAACCCCATCACACGGATGCCGGCGTTGCAGAACTCACGCACGAGCGGCAGCCCGACATAGCCCAGCCCGATCACGCCGACCACGACCGAGCGGTCGTCGATCTTCTTCTGCAATGCTTCAGCGGCCTTCTTCATGGCAAGTGTACTCCTGATAGTTGTCAATTCTTTGTGTGCGCGGCGTTGTACCGGATCGCCACGCGGGCGGCAAGCCAGCCGGCTTCTGTGCCGATCAGGCCAGGTCCAACTCGCGCGCCACGGTTTGCAGAGCGGCGACACAGTTGCTTATGTGTTCGTCCAGCTCGATTTCGAGCAATGCGGCACCGGCATGTATATCGTCACGAGAGACCGCCGCCGCGAATCCGGGCGTCTTCATCTTCTTTTTGACGCTCTTGGGGGTCAGGCCCTCCAGCCGCGTCGGCCGGACCAGGGCACAGGCCACAATGAAGCCGCTCAGTTCATCTACGGCGAAAAGTGCCTTGCGGATCGGCCGATCACGCGGGTAATCCGGCACATTCCACTCGCCGTGGGAGAGGATGGCTTCGATGATCTCCGTATCGACGCCGCGTTCACGCAAAATATGCGCCCCCTCACGCGTGTGGGCTGGTGGCTCGGGCCAGCGTTCGTAGTCGAAGTCATGCAGTAGGCCGGTTACGCCCCACAGGTCCGGATCGCCGCCGAGCAGGGTGGCGTAGTGCCGCATGGCCGCCTCGACCGCCAGAGCATGCTTACGCAGCGAGTCGGTCTGCGTGAATTCGCACAGAAGTTGCCAGGCTTCATTACGGGTCATGTGTCGCTCCGACTCTCAGGAACGATGGTGGGGGCCCGGCCGTTGTCGCCCGTGCCGCCCGCTCAGGGCCAGATGACCGCGCCGGGGACGTATTGCCGCACGCGGGCGATGTCCTGCCAGGCTTCCTCGTAGGTTGTGTAGCGGCCCACCAAAACGACGTTCTTCAAGGCACCGTCGCGCGGTTCACGCCGCGTGTACGCCGACATGCCCTGCCGCGCAAGCTGCCGTGTTAGTTCGTCAGCGGATGTTTGCGACGAGAAAACGCCGCACTGAATGGCGAAGTGATCGGCACTGATGGCGAGTCGCCGGCGGGCATCGTTCGCCAAGCGGCTGTTGGGGAACTGAAGCACCAGCCGCTGGAAGTCGGTCCGCGATTGGCCCCATTGGCCCATGCGCTCGTGGCAGACGCCCAGACGCCACAGTACGTCATCCAGCGGCGGGGCTTCCTGCATGCGGGTGATGGCGCCGGTGTACGCGTGGGCGGCGTTGGCCCACTTTTCATCCTCGTAATACAGCGTCCCAAGCAGTACGCACGAACGCCACACCACGTCCGGATCACGCGCCGTCTGAAAACAGTGCAGGAGATCCTCGTGGGCGAGCGAGCGGCGGTTGGACTTGGCGAAACTCAGGGCCCGTACGTAGTACGCTCGCCCCAGATCCTCGGCTGGCGGATCGCTTTCGATGTACTGCGTGAGCTTGGTAATGGCCTCGTCGTAGCGGGCGGCCTCATAGGACCGTTCGCCAGCTTCGAGCCAACCCTCGTTCAGTGTCTGACCGGCACAGCCCACTAGCAGCGAAGCCGTGCACAGCCCCAACAGCGTCGATAGAATTCCACGCAACATGGGCGGTAGCCTACCGCATGCCCCGTCTGTCCGAAAGCCGTCGTAGCGGCCGCCGTCCCAGGCGACCATAGCGTGTTTGGGAGATCGCCGTGCGGCAGGGCCGACAGGTCATGTAGCGGCCGACGTCTCGTCGGCCGTCTTGGCCTTGGGCGAGTGCTGCGTGCTACGGCCTGCAAACATCCCACGGCCGACCAGACGTCGGCCGCTACGTTTGGCGTGGCGGCCGTCGCGTGCTTAGGCTCCGGGGGCCTCGACGACGCCTAGCTGCCAGAGCAGAAACGTCCAGATGTCGAGCTGACCGTCGAGGTACTTGCTCAGCGGCTGTCCGGCGCCGTGGCCAGCCTTGGGTTCGATCCACAGCAGGACCGGGTTGTCCGACGTGCTGACGGCTTGCAGCCGAGCGGCCATTTTGCGGGCGTGCATCGGATCGACGCGTGAGTCAGATTCCGCCGTGCGGAACAGCACCGACGGATAGGCGGTGTCCGGCCTTATGTTTTGGTAGGGCGAATAGGCGTACAGCCACTTGAAGTCTTTCGGCAGATCGGGGTCGCCGTACTCCGGGATCCACAGTCTGGCGATTTCGCGCTGGTGATAGCGGAGCATGTCGAGGAGCGGCACTTCGCAGACGACGGCCTTGAAAAGCTCCGGGCGCTGCACCATGACCGCGCCGACCAGCAGCCCGCCGTTACTGCCGCCGCGAATAGCCAGCCGCTCGGGACAGGTGTACTTGTCGGCGATGAGCTTCTCGGCGGCGGCGATGAAGTCGTCGAAAGTGTTCTGCTTGTTTCCGAGTCGGCCGGCGACGTGCCATTCCTTGCCGAACTCGCCGCCGCCGCGGATGCTTGCCAGCGCGAACACGCCGCCGCGATCCAGCCAGTCAAATAGGCTGCGCCAGAAGAAGGGCGACGAGATGCCGTTGAATCCGCCGTAGCCGTAGAGCAGTGTCGGGTTGTTGCCGTCCTTTTTCATGCCCTTGGTGTGGACGACGAACATCGGGACGCGCGTGCCGTCCTTAGACTCGAACCAGACTTGGTTCATCGCGTAGTTGTCGAGCTTGGCCGGCACGTCCATCTGCTCGAGGACCGTAAGCTTCTTGGTGTTCATGCGGTAGTGATATACGGTTGGCGGATAGGCGAACGACTCGAACTTGAAGAACAGCTCGGAGAGGTTCGAGCGGCCGCTAAGCCCGTCGACGGTGCCGAACGTCGGCAGCTTGATCTGCGTCTCGCGCGAGCCGTCGAGGTTATAGACGCGGAGTTGCGAGTAAGCGTTTTCCATGACGTGCATGACGATCTTGCCACCCGCCAGCACCATGTCGCGGATCACGCCGTCATGTTCGGGGATGAGTTCTCGCCAGTTGTTCTCGTCGGTGTTGTCGACGTCGCAGACGAGGACGCGGTAGCGCGGGGCCTTGTAGTTGGTCAGTAGGTAGAGCTTGCCGTCGTGGGTGTCGCCCTTGAATTCGCCGTCGAGTCCGACCGCGACGGGGTGAAACACCTGTTCGTCCATTGACCGCATGTACAGGTCGTTCTTGGTCCAGTCGCGGGAGCTGCTGATGAACTGATAGCGGTTGTCGCTCGAATTGGAGACGTCGTTCCAGACCTCTTTCGGCAGCCCCTTGCCGAAGATCTCAGGGTCGTCTTCCCAGTTGGTGCCGAACTTGTGATAGAAGACGTGGCGGTTGTAACGCTCGTCGCCGGGCGCGACGCTGCCGGGCGTGGGGTAGCGCGTGTAGTGGAAGCCCTGGCTGTCAGGGTCCCAGCCGATCGCACAGGCCCGCGTGTAGGGTATCTTGAGGGCTAGGTCGGTCCCGGTTCGCACGTCGCGCAGGTGCAGCGTGCTGAGTTCGGAACCGCTCTCCGACTTGCCATACGCGATAAGCGATCCATCCGGCGACGGCACCCACCAGTCAAGGGCCACCGTGCCATCTTCGCTGAACTCGTTCGGATTGATGACCACCTTGGGGTCGTCGTTCAGCCCATCGAGACGCACGTATACGATTGAGTGATCCTGGCCGGCTTCGCGCCGTGTGAAGAAGTACTTATTGCCGTAGTTCGCCGGCGGCGCGGTGTAGGTCGCCGAGTAGAGCTTCGTTAGCCGCTCGCGCAGCTCCGAACGCAGCGTCTCGAAGCGGTCAAGCTGCTGTCGCGTCAGGGCGTTCTCGGCGGCGGTCCAGGCCTGGACTTCGGCATCGTCACCGTTCTCCAGCCAGCGATACGGATCGGGCACCTGCACGCCGTGCAGTTCCTCGACCAGGTTATCGACGCGCGCCTCGGGATACGCCGGTCGTTCGGCAGTGGCCGGCTGTGCGATGAAGACGGGCATGAGGCAGGTGAGCAAGCTGAGTTTGGTTGAGCGACGCGACACCTTCGGCTCCTTGTTGGTCAGATGGCGGCTCATGTGACGTACTGGCTGGACACGATGTACCCGGGCCATGTTATGGTACTATAGCCGCCCGCGTTCGGCCGGTGCGGTCACTCGCCGCGTGCTGTTGGTTTTTGTCAGCCAGCCAGGGTATTCCCATGTGGGACAGCTACTTCACGCCGCTGCTCTTCAAGAGCCTGGCTATCGGCGTCTTGCCCGTGGCGGCGGTTCTGCTGCTGGGACGCCGGCGCCGCGGGCCGTGGCTGCTATTGGCACTCGGCATGTTGCCGCTGGTGCTGGTCTACGTGCTGAACCCGTTTCACCGCATCTACGCCTACCACGGCATGATGCACACCAGCATCGTCTACCAGGTGATCGAACGCGGCCTGCCGCCGGAGAACCCGTGGCTGGCCGGCGAGCCGCTGGCCTATCCGTGGGCCTATCACCTCGTAATCGCCGACGCGGCCCGCTGGTTCAGTCTGCCGCTGTCCGTCTGCTTCGCGGCGGTGAACTGCGTGTGCCTGCTGGTTACGCTCATCGCGCTCTATCGCGTGGCGGCATTGGTCACGACCGACCGGCTGACGCGCTGCATCGGGGTGCTGCTGGCGCTTTTCGGCATGACGCCGCTTTTGCGCGGGCCGCTGGCCGACATGCTCATGCCCAAGCTGCGCGGCTGGCTGGGTTTTGACCTGAACGTGCCGGGCGTGCCCGTGCTGGAGAAGTTCTTCAACATCAACGCTTCGCCCATCGGCGTGATGTGCACGGCCCTGTTTCTGTACAGCACACTGACGCTCCTGCGCAACAAGCCGGCCCGCTGGTGGCAGTACGTGCCGCTGGTGATCGCGCTACTTGCTGCGGGCTACTTCTATCCGCTGATGTATGTCGGCTTACTGGCCTGTGCGAGCGTCGGCGTCGTGATAGCGCTGGTACGCCATCGCCGAACCGTCTGGTCGCGCGTACTGGCCTATGGCGGCTGTGTCCTGGCAACCGGCATCGTCATCGCGCCATACCTGTTGGCGATCGCGGCCACGCGGGCCGCGCGGCGGGGCGGATTCCAGGAGTCCTGGGAAGCGATCCAGCACAACCTCATCATCTGGGTGGCGGTGGTCGGCTTCATGCTGCTGTTAGTGTTGCCAGAGTGCCGGCGGATCGCCCAACTGGTGTGGCCGGTGCGCGGCCCCTGGGTGATGCTGCTGGCATTCGCGCTGACGCTCGGCGGCATGTACGCCGTCCTGTCCATCCCGCCCTGGGTCGAATACAAGTTCCTGATGCAGAGCGCCATGTGCTTCGGCATTCTTGGCAGCCTGTGGGTCACCTCCTTCATCCGCCGTACCCGCTACGTCGCCGGCGTCCTGCTCATCCTGTTCATGATCCCGTTCGGCGGCGACATGCAGTACCTGCTGAGCAACATCCGCCCGGTTGAGGAAGTGGTCGAAATCGGCCCATACCTGCATCACCGCGACCCGGCCCAGGCCGCCATGTACGACTGGATCGCCGCCGAAACCCCCGCCGACAGCATCTTCGTCGATAGCGAGATGCTGGTGCCGGTGCTAGGTCGGCGTTCGCTGCTGGTTGGCATGCACTGGCCGCCGGTTGAGCTGGGCGATATGCGACTGGCCGGCTGGAGCTGGCACCCGATCACGCTGCTCAAACGCGACTTTGGCTATCCGCACGACGTTGTGGACCAGCGCGAACGCATTGTTACCGAGATCTACAGCTCCGGGCACGTGTCCGACGAGTGCCTCGGCGAGTTGCGGCACATCGTCGGCCAGCGGCCGGCGTTCGTCGTCATGCGCGACGAACGCACGCCCGATCGACTCGCCGCCGACCCGCGCTTCGAGCGCGTCTATCGCGGCGGCGGCAAGGCCGTCTATCGCTTGGCCGAGCCTCAAAATCCGGGCGGATCGTAGCGGTGCCTCGCGACGCGCAATAGCGTCTTCAGCAGTGTGATATTCCCGCGGAAATGACTGATTTTCGTGGGTGTCTCGCCCCGGTCGGGATACCGCCGGGCGACCGGAATTTCCTTAGTCTTGAACCCCAATTGCGGCGCGCGAACTGACATGTAAGCGAGCAGTTCGTACTCGCCGAACACGTCGCGGAATGGTTGCACGCGAAGGTCGAGCAGCAGCCGCCGGCTGTACGCCCGAAAGCCGTTGGTCGTATCGGTATAGTGAAAACCAGCTGCCCAACTGATCCCCGGGGCGTGAATAAGCTTGATCGCCAGCCAGCGCATCAGCGGCGTGTTGACCGCTTCACCGCCGGGGACGAAACGCGAGCCCTGCACGAGATCGTGTCCGTCATCGAGTGCGGCTACGAAGCTAGGAATCGCCTCGACCCCGTCCTTGCCGTTGCCATCGACCGTGATGATGCCTTCGTAGCCTTGCCGTAGGGCGTAGGCGTAGCCCATACGCAACTGGGCGCCGAGCTTGCCGGGGCCGGTCTTGACCAACAGCGTGCGGACGTGACTCTCGCGCAGGAAGTCATGCTCAAGGGCGCCGTCGCTGCTGTTGCCGTCGCAGATGATGATGTCGGCGACGGAGCTATTGGCCTGCATGGCCGCGAGTTGCCGGCGTATGCGTTGACCTTCGTTCAGCACGGGCACACAAACGCAATAACGCGTCCGCCTCTCGGCGAGTTCGTGCATCTTGAACGCCGGTAGTTGCCAGGCCGCGTCGTTGACGGGCTCCATGCGTGCCAACTCCCTCAACGGTAGGCTGAAATGGTGTGTTCGATGGCCGCCCGCACGCGCGGAGTGTTGGGGCCGTCGCCGGCGCGCATCTC
>JAFGRR010000467.1 GCA_016935035.1 Phycisphaerae bacterium
CAGTACTGGCAGGAGCTCAAGCGGCACGACATCCAAGTCAAGGTGACCACCCGCTAAGCAGACGTCGCACGCACAAGCCCGGCCGTGCGACGCGACGACCGCCCGCGCCAAGTGCCGGGCGTCTTCCCAGCCCGCATTCTCACCATTCCGCGCGCGGGAAGCTTGACACACATGCCGAAATGAATAAACTTGCATTCTGGTCAACTTATCCATACATGGTGCACCGATGAGAGACAAGAGTGAGCGACAGGTGGCGCTGCGACGACTGGTCCGTAGGCAGGCGATCGCGAACCAGAATGAAATGGTCAGCCTGCTGAATGAACTGGGTTTCAAGGCTACCCAGGCCAGCGTAAGCCGCGATGTGCGTGAATTGGGGCTCGTGCGCGTGAACGGCCATTACGTGGCTGCCTCCGAGCTCGATGGTGCCCCGGGCGCGGTTCCGACAATCGGCGACCATAATGAATTAATTACATCTGTGGAACCAGTCGGAGCCAATCTGATTGTCATCAAAACGCCTCCAGGGGCGGCCAGCGCCGTCGCCATCGAGCTCGACAAGCTCAAGGGGCTGGACATCGTGGGAACAGTGGCGGGCGATGACACCGTCTTTGTGGCCGTCCGCAGCCGGTCCGTGCAGGGACGGGCCCTGGTGCAGTTGCGGCATCTGGCATGGCGCGCGGTACGGGCGGACGGAGACCTGGAGTAATGAAACCCAAAGCGGTACTGGCATTCTCCGGGGGGTTGGATACGACCTATTGCGCGGTCTGGCTGCGCGAGCAGGGCTACGACGTCCACACCGTGACGGTGCAGACCGACAGTGCGGTCGGCGAAGTCGCCGCCGTCGAACAGCGGGCCGGCAAGATCGGCGTCACCAAGCACGTCACGATCGACGCCCGGCAGGAGCTCTTCGACGACTATCTGCGCTACCTGATATTCGCGAACGCGTTGCGCGGCGACGTCTATCCGCTGAGCGTGTCGGCCGAGCGGATCGCACAGGCCAAGCGCTGCGCCCTGTACGCCGTCGAGGTCGGGGCGGATGCGATCGCCCACGGATCGACCGGGGCCGGCAATGACCAGGTGCGGTTCGACGTGGCGTTTCGCGTATTCGCGCCGCGCGTGAAGCTGTTCGCGCCGGTGCGCGAGCAACGCCTGTCGCGCGAGCAGGAGGTCGCCTACCTCGCCGAACGCGGCATCAACGTCCCGGCCAAGACCGCCGTGTATTCGATCAACCGCGGCCTCTGGGGCGTCACTATCGGCGGAGCGGAAACACACCGCAGCGACGGCGTGCTGCCCGAAGACGCATATGTGCTGACTGCCGCGCCGGCCAAACGCCCCACGACGCCGGAAGATATCACTATTACGTTCGATCACGGCGTGCCAGTGGCGGTAAACGGTGAGAAGCTCGACGCGATTCGGCTGATCGAGCGGCTGGACGCGACCGCCGGCAAGCACGGCGTCGGCCGCGGCGTGCACGTGGGCGACACGATTCTGGGCATCAAGGGACGGGTGGGCTTCGAGGCACCGGCGGCAACCGTACTGATCGCGGCCCATCGCGAGCTCGAGAAGCTGGTGCTTTCGCGGCAGCAGCTCACATGGAAGCGGACGCTGGGTGACTTGTACGCCGCCGGCGTGCACGAGGCGCGGTTCTTCGACCCGCTGATGCGCGACCTGGAGGCGTTTCTGGGTTCGTCGCAGCGGCGTGTCAGCGGCGATGTCAACATGCGGCTGTATCAGGGTCTGGCGACCGTTTTGGGCGCCACGAGCCCGTTCTCATTGCTCAGTGCCGGCTCGGCGTTATACGGCGAACAGGCCAGTTTGTGGGATGGCGCCGAGGCGGCGGCTTTCGCAAAGCTCTACGGCATGCAGGATTGGTTGGTCGCCCAGGTCGGGGCGGAGCGGAGCTAGGCGGATGCGAGTATGGCTTGACAAGATCGCCTCGGCGACGGCAAACGTCCCGCTGAGGCGCGATGCACGGCTGTCTTCCGCGATCGTGGCGCGCGAGGGTCACATTGTGGCCGGACGCATTCACGGCGAAAAGACAAGCTATAACCAACTGGAAGATCTGCACGGCCGCATGATGGTGCTGCATGATGGCGACATCGTTGCGGGTGTGTTGGGGCAACGTAATGCCCTGCAGGGCTATGCCGGTTTTGTACCGGACAGGATCGAGGCCGGAGACCGGCTCAACGTGCTGAACCTCGGCGGCGTGATCGGCAAATGCACGTCGGAGAGTCCGACGGTCGGGCAGCCGTTTGAGTTCGAGGTGCTCGGCTCGGTGCTGGTCTTTCCGGAATTCGGCGACCGGTCGGGTGTGCCGGCGCACATCGGCATGAACGCCATCCCGGTCGCCGACCAGAAGCCGCCAGCGGTGCCCGTGGTCTTCATCGCTGGCACATGCATGAACAGCGGCAAGACGACAGTGGCCTGCCACCTGATTCGGCACCTGGCCAAGTGCGGCGTGGCGGTCGGCGGAGCCAAGCTGACGGGCGTGTCGCTCAGGCGGGACACGCTGCAGATGCGGGACTTCGGCGCGACTTGGTCGGTGTCGTTCACGGACGCCGGCATTGTCTCGACGACGACGCTGACTGCGGTGCCGGTGGCGCGCTCGCTGTTCCAACACCTGGCACAGGCCGGGGCCGAAGTGATCGTGGCCGAGCTGGGTGACGGCATTCTGGGCGAATACGGCGCCGCGGACGTGCTCGCCGACAAGGAACTGATGGAGCACGCGGCGGCCTTGGTGCTGTGCGCGAACGATCCGGTCGGCACGTGGGGCGCGCAGCGCGTGCTCGGCGAGCAATTCGGCCTGACGATTGACGTGGTCAGCGGACCGACGACCGACAACCTGGTCGGCACGCGCTACGTCAAGAGCCAACTCGGGCTCGAAGCGATCAACGCCCGCTCGCACGGCCGCGAACTGGGTGAGTTTGTGGCCTCACGCATCGCGCTCCCCATTGCCGGAGAGACGCGATGACGCGGCCTATTCACGTAGCTGTGATGGGGGCCAGCGGTTACGGCGCCGGCGAGTTGCTGCGTTTGTTGACACAGCATCCGAACGTCGAAGTGGTCGCGGTGACCTCGACGTCACAGATCGGGCAGCATATCGAGGCCCTGCACCCCCACGTGCGCGGGTTCTACGAACTGGAAACCAGTGCCGAGATCGACTTCGGCCGGCTGTTCGACGCGGAACACGCCGTTGTTTTTTCTGCGTTGCCGCATGGA
>JAFGRR010000468.1 GCA_016935035.1 Phycisphaerae bacterium
AAGATCAGTTCGGCGGTTGAGCTGGCCTTAATGCCCAGCTTTTTCTCCAGTTTGCCGACGGTGAAGCCCGGCATGCCCTTCTCGACGACGAACGCCGACATGCGCCGCCGAGGATCATCCGGGTCAGTGACCGCGAAAAGCACGACGACATGAGCCTCACCGCCGTTGGTCACGAAGTTCTTCGTGCCGTTGATGCGCCATTGATCGCCCTCCTCGACGGCCATGCAGCGTGCGGCACCGGCGTCGCTGCCACTGCCGGGCTCGGTCAGCGAGTAGCAGCCGATCCACTCGCCGCTGGAGAGCTTCGGCAGGTACTTCTGCTTCTGTTCCTCGGTGCCGTAATTGAGGATGGGATCGACGCAAAGCGAGTGATGGGCCGAGACGAGAATGCCGGTGGCACCGCAGGCGCGCGAGACTTCCTCCACCGCCATCACGTACGACACGACGTCCAGGCCCGCCCCGCCATACCCGGCCGGCACGTACAGCCCAAACAACCCCATCTCACCAAGTTGCGCGATCAGGCCATCCTCGAAGCGGCCCTGTTCGTCACGCTCGGCGGCCTTGGGCGCAATCTCGCCATCGCAGAAAGCGCGCAGCGCGTCCCGCAGTTGCCGCTGGTCATCGTCCAGTTCGAAGTTCAAGGTCTGTTCTTCCCGCACGCCGGCGCCATCGCACGAGCACCCTCGACCCGGCGTATAGTCGTGGCTGCTCGTCGCTCGGCAGCATGGTGGTGCTGCACCCGCCTATGAGTTCACGCGATTTGTCTGTCATCGTCGCAGAGACATGCTTTGCGGAACAACTCGTTCCCTGCGTGCTCATTCTACGCGGTCGGCGTCACGATTGAAAGCTGCCGAATGGGTTCGCGTCCGCCGGCGAATACAGTACGATATGCCCGCGCGCCGAGCGGCAGTACGCTAGGCCAGCCGCCGCACGGGGCGACAATCATGCGTTTCATGCGCCAGCCGCGTATTCAGGAGCAGCCTCGTCGTGATGGAGAAAGCATGCGTACCAATGCCCGATTGCCCCGAAAACCGGTGTTCATGGCCGGTCTCACCATCCCTCGCCGGACACTGCTCCTGATGCTCACCACGCTGGCCACCGGCTGTGCGGCCCCCAAGCTGGCGACACCAACGGTCGTCACGCGGCCCAG
Source organism: Phycisphaerae bacterium (assembly GCA_016935035.1). GTDB lineage: Bacteria > Planctomycetota > Phycisphaerae > UBA1845 > Fen-1342 > JAFGRR01. The sequence continues at coordinate 1,151 of JAFGRR010000468.1, forward strand.
CGGCCCAGCCGCCCCCTCAGCGGACGAGCAGATAATCACCATCGGCCAGTCGGTGCAGGGACGCCCGCTGCGGCTGCACGTGTTCGGCGTCGCACCGAACCCGATCCTCATCTTCGGTGCCATCCACGGTGACGAGCCCACCAGCGGCACGCTAGCCGCCGACCTGCTGCATTATCTGCGAGCCAATCCATCCGCGTACGCCGGCACGAGCGTCGCCATTCTCCCGGTCGCCAACCCCGACGGCTATGCCAAGACCACGCGCGTCAACGCCCACGGTGTCGACTGCAACCGCAATTTCCCGGCATCTAACTGGAAGACCTCGCCGCGCGGCGAGCGCCACGGCGGACCAAGCGCCGCGAGCGAGCCCGAGACCCAGGCCATCATGCACGCCGTCGAGCTTTTGCGCCCGCGCGCGATCATCTCAATCCACTCGATTTCGGGCGGACGCGAGTGCAACAACTACGACGGCCCCGGCGAAATGCTCGCACAGGTGCTGCACCAGTCCAACGGCTATCCGCCGACTCCGACGATCGGCTACCCGACACCCGGCAGCTTCGGCACCTGGGCCGGCATCGACAACAACTACCCCACGCTGACGCTCGAACTGCCCGCGAACGGAACCGCCGAGGACGCCTGGCAACGTAACCGCGCCGGCCTGCTAAGCGCCATCAAGACAGACTTCGCCGCCGAGTAGGGCCAGAGCGGAAGCAACCGGCAATCAAAGCCCAATCGGGAATGCGTGTGCGATTTCTCTGTGCGCAATCACCGAGTCCTTCGACCCGACAGAAACGGCCTACGAGACATTGAGCGCCACACTGTCTACTCGCCTTCCATTGACTTCAGAAGCAGTTCGGCGATATCGAGCTGGCCGACCTCCTCATGGTCCTTGTCGGCCAGGGCGTCGCTCAGCATGGTCTTGCAGAACGGGCAGGCGGTGGCGATGGTGCAGCTGTTGCCGCCAGGGAGCACGTCCAGCAATTGCTGCATGCGGGCGTGATTGATCCGGCTGTCGCCGGCCTCCTCTTCCTTCCACATCTGGGCCCCACCGGCACCGCAGCACATGCCGCGATCGCGCGCGGCCTCGGGCTCGCGGAGTTGGACGCCGGGGATGGCCCGTAGGATTTCGCGCGGCGCGTCATACACGTCGTTATGCCGGCCGAGATAGCAGGCATCGTGAAACGCCAGCGTCGCCGACACGCTCTTCTTCGGCTTGAGCTTTCCATCGCGGATGAGTTGGGCCAGCAGCTCGCTGTGATGGACAACCTCGAACTTGCCACCAAAGTCGGGATACTCGTTCTTCAGCGTGTTGTAGCAATGCGGACAAGCCGTCACGATGCGTTTGATATTGTAGCCGTTGAGCAGTTCGACGTTCTGCGTTGCTAGCATCTGGAAGAGGTACTCGTTGCCGGCGCGCCGGGCCGGGTCGCCGTTGCACGTCTCCTCGGGTCCGAGGATGGCGAACTTCACGCCGGCCATTTTGAGCAGTTTTGCCAGGGCTTTGGCGACCTTGCGTGAGCGATCGTCAAATGAAGCGGCGCAGCCCACCCAGTACAGGTAGTCGATCTCCGGCCCGTCGGACATCAGCGGCACATCGAGCCCCTCGGCCCAATCGGCGCGCTGATCGTTGGGATAGCTGTAAGGGTTGCCGACGGTCTCGATGCCCTGGAGCATGGTCTGCAATTGCTCCGGGAAGGTGCCCTGCTCCATCACCAGGTTTTGCCGCACGCCGATGATCTTATCGATGTACGAGATGAAGACCGGGCACTCTTCCTCGCAGGCACCGCAGGTGGTGCAGGCCCAGAGCACCTCGGGCTTGACCGTCTCCGGCACCAGCATGAACTTCTCGTCGGCGCTCTCGCCTTCGGCCGCCGGCGCCGGGCCGGCGATGAGCGTTGCCTGGTTCTCGTACATGTAGTCACGCAGGCCTATCGTGAAGTGCTTCGGCGAGAGCTGCTTGCCGGTGCGGGCGGCGGGACACTGGTCGGTGCAGCGGCCGCACTCGGTGCAGGTGTAGAAGTCCAGCACGTCCTTCCAGCTCAGATCCTCGACGGCCTTTACACCCAGCGTTTCCTCGCGTTCCAGCCGACCCTCGATGTCTTCGAGCGGGCGGATGCGGCCGCGCGGAGTCAGGTCGCGGGCAAAGACATTCGGCAAAACGGTGATGATGTGGAAGTGCTTTCCGTACGGCAGCAGGTTCAGGAAGATCAGCACCAGGGCCGAGTGCGTCCAGTAGCCCGCGTGCCAGAGGAAGTTGACGGCCCCATCCGACAGCCCACTCATCGCGACGCCGAACATCGACGAGAACGGCATGAACGCATGCGTGTGGGCCCCGGTTTCGCCGGCGGCGCGGGCCGCACGGACCATCAGCCCACCTTCATAGACGAAGTCCGAGATCATCATCACGAAGATGATGGTCAGGATCAGCACACCCTCCACATTTAGCGTCAGACGCTTCAACCGCAGCACCAGGCGGTTCCAGTAGAAGACCAGCACGCCCAAGATCACCAGCAGCGTGAAAATATCGCGCAGAAACGCGTAGGCCATGCCAAGCGGCTGGTCCTCGCCGAAGACCCAGAAGTTGAAGCCCAGCACATAGCCCCGTCCCCACAGAATCAGGGAGTTGAGCAGCAGCACCATGAAGCCGAAGAAAACGATGATGTGGGCCCAGCCGGCGGCGGCGTAACGCGGCATGCGCTTCTGGCCGAACATGTACACCAGGACGGCTTTGACGCGGTCACCCAGCCGGTCGGCCCGATTCGCCGGCGTCTTCGCGGTCATCATCAGCGCCCAGCGTTTCGACGCGCTGTAGGCAAATGCGGCCAGCGTCACTACCAGCAGGAGGGTCATCGCAACCGGGCTCATGGCGTTCCTCGCGAGATGTGGGTATCGAAAGAAAGTGAGGTGCCCATTCTAGCAGGTGAATCCGATCAGGGAACCGCGCGGAGCTCGGTAGCATCCAC
>JAFGRR010000469.1 GCA_016935035.1 Phycisphaerae bacterium
CCTCAAGGAGGAGGCGTTCGGCCCCGTCGCGCCCATCACCGGGTTCGACACCGAGGAAGAGGGCATCAAGGCGGCCAACGACACCGAATACGGGCTGGCCGCCTACATCTACACTCAGTCCCTGGACCGCGCGTTGCACGTCGCCGAAGGCATCCAGTCCGGCATGGTCGGCATCAACCGGGGCGTGATCTCGGATCCCGCCGCGCCGTTCGGCGGTGTGAAGCAATCCGGTTTCGGCCGTGAGGGCGGCTTCGAGGGCATCGACGAGTACCTCGACGTCAAGTACATCGCGTTGCCGAAGTAGTGCAGGTTTCGCGGTTCGCCACGGGGCTACTCGGCAGTTGTGGCAGCACTGATACGCCAGCGCGGCGGAGTCACGATCATCGGGGCCGGATTCGGCGGCATCTGCATGGGCATCAAGCTTCGGCGTGCCGGCATCCCGTTCACGATCCTGGAGAAGGGCGATCGCGTCGGCGGGGTCTGGCGCGACAACACCTATCCGGGCGCGGCCTGCGACATCCCGTCACACCTCTACTCGTATTCGTTCGAGCCCAGCCACGACTGGTCCCGTAAATACGGCAGCCAACCCGAAATACAGGCCTACCTGGACCACTGCGCCCACAAATACGTTCTCATGCAACACATCCGGTTCGGCGCGGCGGTGCAGCGAGCCGACTTCGATCCGACCGCAGCGACGTGGACGGTCACACTGGCCGACGGAAACGAGGTCTGCTCTTCCTTTCTGGTGGCGGCGACCGGCCAGTTGAGCTTGCCCGCGGACCCGAGTTTTCCCGGTCTGGACAGGTTCGAGGGAAAGGTGTTCCACTCTGCTCGCTGGGACCACGACTACGACCTGCGCGGCAAGCGGGTGGCGGTGATCGGCACCGGAGCTTCGGCGATTCAGTTCGTCCCGCAGATCGCGCCGCGGGCCGCTCAACTGCACGTTTTTCAGCGCTCTGCGCCTTACGTACTGCCCAAGCCCGACCGGCCGTACACGCGGTTGGTCCCCAACCTGTTTCTCCTGTACGGCCCGAACACCAATCTCGGCCACAACTCCATCATCTACATGCTCGAAAGCCAGACTGATTACGTCCTGGAGGCGCTGCGCCACGCGGCCACACACGGCGCCAGGTGGCTGGACGTGCGTCCGGAGGCGCACCGCGAATTCAACGAGGAGCTTCAGGGCCAGCTGAGGAAAACCGTGTGGCAGGCAGGCTGTGACAGCTGGTATGTGACCGAGGCCGGCAAGAACACCAACAACTGGCCGAGCTTCACGTTCGACTACCGGCGCCAGACGCGGTTCTTCGATCCCGTGCAGTACGTCACCGACGCCGACTCTCAAATCGAACCCCTCGTGGCAGGAGGAACTGAACCATGACTGCAGTGCAAGCCCGAACGCCCGCGGCGCCCTCGAAGAAATGCACGGAACTGCTGGACGAGCTTTCCCGGCGGGTCGAAGGCGCCGACCCCGGCCGCTTCCGGGAGATCACCAACGCGATGACCGGGGAGCCGCTGGGGCGGGTGCCGCACTGCTCTCGCGCCGACGTGATCGCGGCCGCCCAGCGGGCCCGCGCTGCGCAATCGCAGTGGGCTGACACGCCGATCGGCGACCGGGCCGACGTGCTGCTGCGGTTCCACGATCTTGTGCTCGAGCATCAGGACGAAGTCCTCGACATCATCCAATTGGAGAACGGCAAAGCCCGCCGGCACGCCTTCGAGGAAGTCATCGACGTGGCCCTGACCGCGCGGTACTACGCGCATACCGCTGCCGATTACCTGTGCCCCAAGCGGCGCCAAGGTGCACAGCTGATGCTGACCGAGGTGTGGGAGCACCATCATCCCAAGGGGCTGGTGGGCGTCATCTCGCCGTGGAACTACCCGCTGACCCTGGGCATCAGTGACGCGCTGCCCGCACTCGTCGCCGGCAATGCCATTCTCGCCAAACCCGATGATAGGACGCCGTTTTCGGCGCTGTGGGCGGTGCGTCTGCTCGAACGGGCGGGCATGCCACCGGGGCTGGTCCAGACTGTCACAGGACCGGGCTCGGAACTGGGCACGCCCATCATCGAGCAGGCCGACTATCTGATGTTCACCGGTTCCACCAGCGTGGGACGAAGTGTGGCGGCGCAGGCGGCCGAGCGGCTGATCGACTTCTCGATGGAGTTGGGCGGCAAGAACGCCCTGTTGGTGCTCGACGACGCCGACACGAAGAAAGCCGCCCGCGGTGCGGTGCGGGCCGCATTCTCGAACGCCGGCCAGCTGTGCATCTCGATCGAGCGCAGCTATGTGCCCGCCAAGCTGTGGGACGAGTTCATCGACCGCTTCGTGGCCGCCACCAAAGCGATCACGCTGTCGTCGGCGTTGGACTACACGGCCGACATGGGCTCGCTGATCAACGAGAAGCAACTCGAGACGGTGGCCCACCACGTCGACGACGCGGTATCCAAAGGCGCCACTGTTCACGCCGGTGGACGGGCGCGCCCTGACATCGGACCACACTTCTATGAGCCGACGATTCTGTCCGGCGTACGCGA